>DSDZ01000048.1 GCA_011048475.1 Bacteroides sp.
AGCCATGGCGGCAGCATTGTAATAAAGCAGTTCAATGCCGTCACCCGTTCCCAGGTTCCTGGAGTACTGCCTGTCCGTGGGATTGTTCCAGTGTTCAAAAACACCCAGGCTGCCGATGGGAGTCCCGTCACCCTCCGGATCGTACTGGATTGCCGCAGGCCAGTAATCACTGCTGGCGCACTGTTTGAGGTGATCGGCAATTTCATCCTTGAATTGAACGGGATAATTGATCTTGGACGGATCGGTGATGTATTCCTGGAACATCACATCATAACAGACAGACTCAAGTGCCACGGGATCCTGCCCCACAAAAAGGGAGCTCGGATAATCATTATTGAACGGGTCTGATTTGTATTTACTGATCCATCCCTGCCAGCTCTCACCTCCCCAGATTCCGTCAATGATGTAGATCAAACCCTTCCCCCCGGTTTCCGCGTGTCCCATATAATCGACCGTATGCCGGTACTGCCGGGTGCCCCTGCTGTTTGCCGCCAGGCTGTAATGCATGTTGATGGCATACTGGCCCGCAGGATCGTCACCTTTCTCCAGGAAGGAACCCTGATGATTTTTTGCAATGAGTGTGATCCCCCCTTCATTGTGCGTTTTCAGGCAGGGAATATTGATATGATAGGTGGCATCCAGGTACTGTTGCGGCAGGGTTGATTCGTACCGCTTGTCACTGAATTTCAGCACCGCTTCGGAGGAAGGGACGGTCTGATCCACCCCGTCGCTACCCTCTCCGTCCACGTAGTAAACGGCCGGAAATTTGCTCATTACCAGGTCTTTGTATTCCTGCCTGAATTCACGGTAGGGATCACCCAGCGTGATGTCAAATTCAGAGACCCCCACCACGTTCACCAGCTGGTCCAGCACGGCACTGAGCAGCTGGGGAGTGGCATCCATCCGCCTGGGCCTCTCATGGTAACTGGCACTCTGGTTGGTCAGGTTGATCTTGAAAGCGATTTTTTCACCCTTGGTGTATCCCGCATCGCCCCGTCCGTGGGTCCTGTTGAAGGCACGGAAAATGGAATCCCAGGCAGCGGAAAGGTCAGAGGTGCCGGCATATTTTGTAATGGCCGTGGCCAGCATGTCCTGAATCACGGCTTCATCGGCATTTTCATCGCTGAACCAGAAATCTTCACTTCCATCCTGCGGTACATAATTCTCGTTGGTGGCCCCCTGGTCGTGCACCCACACAACCCTGCCCGGGTAAAGTCCTTTCGCTTCCCCGACCGGTTGGTTGGAAGGAACAGGGAAGGTATTGTCGGCAGGGACCAGGGCGCGGGCGATGGTATCTTTGCTGTCCCATAAAAAGATAAAGGCAAATGCGACGAGGGTAAGGAACAGGAAGAGAGAACCTGCCAGGTACCTGGAACGGTAAAAGGCCTGCCTGAATTTCCTGAAGGAAAACCATGAAGCACTGATCCCAAGCAGGTAAATCACAAACGAGGACATCATGGGGGCAGCGACCTGCATGCATGGATACCTGGCACGGCTGGGTTTGGGTATGACCCGCACCAGGAACCAGACCGTGGCTGCCAGTCCCGTGATGAGCAGGTAAGTCTTAGAGGATGTAAGATTTAAACCGCGTAACAGTTTTTTCCTCATCCTTGTTTATTCGAAGGGCAGATACCAGTTTGCAGGATCCATCAGCCTGTTGCGGACTTCATTGTATGCGGATGTTCCCTCAAACTTGGCAGCCACTTTATCTGCCAGGTATTCGGGTTCATTCCTCCGCTCGCCAACGCGCACCAGGTCGAACCACCTTTTTCCCTCACAGGCCAGTTCAAGGGCCCTTTCCGACATAATGAGGTCTTCGATGTACCGGATTCTGTCCTCTCCCGTAAGTTCCTCGGGAACTTCACGAGATGCCAGCTTCACCCTGCCCCTGATCCCCCGGTTCCTGGCCCACCTGGCAAACGGTGCGGGTTTGGGATTTACGCTGTTGATGCCCTCGTTCACCAGGAGCAGCGCTATTTCCTGGGATTCTTCATCACCCATCCGGTTGTATGCTTCCGCCAGCATCAAATGGATGTCGGCAGCCCTGGAAATGATAATGTCCGAACTGAAAGGATCATTTTTATCAATTTCATATTTGGTGAAATAGGCATAGTCGCCTGATGGAATGGCTGCAGAGTCCACGGCGAAAGTGACCCCCATCCCCCTGTACAGATCGCCCTCCGGTCCGGATGAAGGGACCTGTGTCATGAATTGGTCCACCAGTATATGCGAAGGCTTCACCAGGTACTGGTAATCGTAACCGAACCAGCCCGCAAGCGGATTGTACTGTTTCTCCACCGAGGAAAACGGGATCACCGAGATGTTTTCCACTTCGGCTGTTTCGGCATTCAGGAAAATGGTGCTCCAGGCCTCATCCGCGAAGGTATTATCCACCTTGAGCAGGGAGGTTTGGTTCAGGTAACTTTCGCACGCCAGTTTCAGGTAGGTTGCGGCATTTGCATAATCATTCCTCTCCAGGTAGAGTTCGCCCAGGAGTGCCTTGGTGTTCACATAGTAAGTGACCTTGACCTCCGCACGCTCGGTCCCCACAGAAGCATCGAAGACATAGGGAATGAGCTGGTTGATCAGGGTATCGATCATCACTTCCTTGCTGAGAACATTCTGCGTCAGGTCTTCAGGCAGGGAGGTCATGTTGTCCTCGATATAGGCAGCCTGGTGATACAACCGGACCAGGGTCAGGTAGGTCCAGGCGCGCATACTGATCAGGGCCCCCTTTGCGTAATAGAGGATGTACTCGTCAAATTCCCTGTCATTCTCTGCCACCCGGTCTATATTGGCAAGCACCTCATTTATATTAATGATGACCTTATAGAAATCAGCAGGGTCGGTATAGGGGTTCCCGGGTGAAAAAATCTGATGGTTGATCTCCGTCAGGTTTGCATCGGCATGTGCGGTCACATCCATCATATCTGACCTGAGCCCGTCCAGCACGACCAGTCTCGGCATCGCTTCCTGGAGGGTAATAATTGCTCCCAACATGGATACCTCTGCATCAATGGACGTCTTGTAATGCACATCGGGTGTGATCCTGTCTCCTGCGGTCCTGTTGAAGAAATCCTCGCTGCATCCCAGGCATAGAATCAGCATTGTTCCGGGGATCATCAGCAGAAATGGATTGATTCGTGATCTCTTTTTCATCTTTGTGATATTTTTACCCGTTATAAGTTCAGTTTCAAGCCGGCTATGAATGATCTGGTCTGCGGCATCATTCCGTAATCCACCCCCATATAATAAGGGCTGTTCAGATAGACGAATTCCGGATCATATCCGCTGTAATTGGTGAAGGTGAGCAGATTGGTTCCCGTCACGTATATGGTCACTCCCTTTGTCAGTCCCGCTAAGTCCGGCAAATAATAGCTCAGGGTCAAATGTTCCAGCCGGAAATATGAACCATCCTCGATCCAGCGGTCCGAAAAAACTGTATTTCCGGTGGGATCGCCAAAGCTAGCCCTCGGCAGGTCGGCTCCTGTATTGGAGGCGGTCCATCTGTCCAGTACAGATGCCGACTGATTGGTGTAGGAATCCATGGATTCGGTCTGGTACCTCACGTAGTTAAACACTTCGTTGCCCACCCAGTAATTGAAGGTGGCTGACAATTCGATATTCCTGTAAGAAAGTTTTGTATGGATCCCTCCGAACAGATCCGGGTTCGGGTCCCCGATAATCATCTTATCAGTCTCATCGATGATGTTGTTTCCATCCACATCCACATATTTCACATCACCGGCCTGCATGGGAGCTCCTTTCGGACCGATCACCGATCCTGCTTCCGACTCGGATATGAGGCCATCGGTCTTGTATCCGTAATAGGCGTTGACCGGGTTCCCTACCGAGGTGATCAGCTCGGCTCCGCGTATGGATGTAATGATATGTTCGTTGGCCGGATTAAGAAAATCCATGCTCTTGATCTCTGTGATCACTTTGCCAAGGGAACCACCTATGATCCAGACGAAATTCCCGGACCCCAACCGGGCATCCAGGGATAATTCCAAACCGGTGATCTGCAGCTTCCCGCCGTTATCGTAATACTTGGTGAACCCGAAGGAAGAAGGAAGCTCCTGCTGGATGATCAGGTTGTTCACACTTGAACTGTAGAAATCTGCATGAAAATTGACCAGTTGTCTCAGGATGGAAAGGTCAAGGCCCGCGTTGATCGTATGCTTCTTTTCAAGCTCCAGGTCCTCGTTTGGGATCACTTCACGGAGAAGCACACCATCCCCGTTCATCCGGCGGTTGGTGTAATATAATTTTGAATAATCGTAAACCGTGGTGAACATGTTGCCCGATATCCCGTAAGATCCCCTGAGTTTCAGGTCTTCGATCCATCCCACCTGGTTCATGAAACCTTCGGATGAGAGCCGCCATGCGGCGCCCACTGATGGAAAGAAATTGTACCGGTGTGCTTCGTTCGTCGCAGAATTTCCGTCATAGGAGAGGTTTGCGGTCACCAGGTACTTGTTTCTGAAGCTGTAGTCAATGATCCCGAAATAGGAGATCCACGACAGTCCCCTGTTATCGCCAATGGTGGTTTGCAGGAAATTGTACTGGGATCCGTCGCCCAGGCTCTTGAAGTCATCCGATGGCGTGTTCAGGTCCAGGCTCTTGTTGTACTTGTAGCTGTTTTCCATGTACCTGAATCCTCCGTTCACGGTGAAGCGGTGACCGGAAGCAGTGCTGTTGGTATAGGTAAGCATGGTATGGTTCTGAGTGGACCTGAATTTATTGACGAAATCACCCGGGCTGTTGTAGGCCGAATCAACCTGTACCATGCCCAGATCCGGCAGGAAGATACTCTCCCTGGAATTATTGAAATTGATGCCGAAAAGGGTGGAAAGGTTAAAATGTTCATTAAACATATACTCCGCCTTGATGGAGGAAAGGAAATGATAATTCCTGTTCACACCCAGCGCGTTGTTCACAATGGCTACGGGATTGCTTACGCCAAAAACGCCCACATCATCCAGGTATGTGAGTGATTCGCCCGTGCTTTCATCCCTGGCCAGGGGAGCCATGACCGGTGGTTTCAGCAATGCAGCGGAAATGGGATTTTTCCAGGCACTCGGTCCATGGTTCGCCAGTTCGCTGTCTGCCAGGGACAACTTGGCATTTGGCGTCACCGAGAATTTATCCGTGATATTCACCTTTCCGTTGATTCGCAGGTTGAACCTGTTGTACCTGGAATAATCATAAATGCCATCCTGTATGAGGTACCCGACCGAGACGTTGTAGGTGGCAATATCATCCCCCCCCTTGAGGAAGAAGTAAAACTTGGAAAGTGCTGCCGGCCTGAATATTTCACTCTGCCAGTCGGTACTGTTGTTGTATTTGTAATAGCCTTCCGACGAAGCATCCCCATGCAACCAGGGATACATGGTATTGATCTGGCCGTCATCATAGCCCTGGGAATAGAGCACATCCTGGAAATAGTCCCTGAATTGTGAGGCATTAAGCAGGGGCATTCTTTCCGGGACCATGGAGATCCCTCCGTAAGAGCCGAATTTGATCACAGTACTTGCTTCTGCCTTCTGTTCCGTGTTGATGTAAATGACCCCGTGAGAACCTGCTGAACCAAGGTAGGAAACCCCGTCCCTTATGACGGAGAGATCGGATATATCCTCTATATCAACCACATCCAGGGGATTGAGCGCGAAGCCTTCCATCAGGCTGTACTTTGCATAGGAGTATTCGTGGATCATGCCGTCAATGAAAAGCAATGGCTCCGTGTTTGCATATAATGATGAGAATCCGCGGAGATTCATAAATGTCCTGTGCCCCGGCATTCCCGATTGCTCGATGACCGTCATCCCCGGGACCCTTCCCTGCAGGGCCTGGTCAAAGGAGGTGGTTCGCTCCAGGTCCAGATCGCTCTGCACAAAGGATGTGACGGGGAAAATGGCATCTTTCCCGATCCGCGGGCCCGCCGGAGTATTATAAGGGTTTTCCAGGGAACCGAATTCTGAGGAAACCAGGGAAACTTCAACGAAATCGCGTCCATTAAGAAAAATATAGCGCGGGTTGTATCCCGGCCGGTTCAGGATGATCTCCGCCTGCAGGTCGGGCACCGTGATCGTAAACAGGCCCTGTTCGTCAGTCGCCGCAGAGGCACCGGTGGTGGAAGCCGAAATTACCACCTGGCCAAGTGGCTGGCCTGTCCCTGATTCCGTGACCAAACCCTTGATTTCTACCCCGGGTTCCTGTGCGGCCACCGGTGGAGTGGTTATACAGGCGACCAGCAGGGTAACAAGGAAGAATCCTGTGGAAAATAATTGTCTATTTGTCATGTCAATACCATTTTTAATGATCGAACAGGGATCCACTAGTTAATGGGGGTCAATATCACCGTATCCCAGAAAAGCAATCCCGGGCTTTTTGTTACCACCTTGATCGTATGCCTTTCCGTTTTCTCCCAGTCAAATTCACCCCAGCTTGTCGATTCGGCAGGATCGGTGGATTTAACCAGTGCCGTATTCACCCCGTCCACATATACCGCATAATTCGTCTGACCGCTCCAGAGGTTGGCGGTCATGATGTACTTTCCTTTCATGATCTTAGGAGTGGTGATCTGAACCCACCACCATCCGCTCATACTCAGGCAGTCGTCGTTTAGCAGTTTTCCGGTATCATGATCCTTGAAATAGTAAAGAAGATAATCGCCTTCCCACTTAATATATTCAAATGTGTTCTGCCCGTCGAACCACCTCATGTAATATTTTCCGAAATAATCTCCCTGCTTAATGTCGAAATAGTCGGTTGTCTCATGCACGATCGTGGTGGGTTCCGGCTCGAAAACCGGCAGCAGATCATTAATGGTGTGCACCGTACCGTTTTTCGCAGGATTATTGGATTGTTCAATGATAAAACCGGTATACTCGTTCGTCTGGGTTTTCAGATTTAGCTTGTAATCATCAGAGATCCTTACGTCAATGTTATTATCGTATGAGAGAATGGGATAGACCCGGGTTTCCAGTTCATTGAGATAATAGGTCCCGCCCAGGCAGTGATATTCCATGTACCTGTAAAATTCGTTTTTAAGATAGGTTACGCTGTCGGGTACGTCCGTGAAATGGGATATCAGTTCGTCAATGGTGGAAATGCCATAACGCTGGAAGGTGGTATCGGCAACGGCCAGGACGGTGAACCTGGTTCGTGCCATCCTGGTGCCATAGGGGAACTCGATCACGTTCAGGGTGTCCTTCAGCCTGGTCCGGTCCAGCCCTTCGGTGAACAGTGAATAGGATGGATTGCCGGCAAGATATTCATAAACGCTGATCGTTACAGGCTCAATGACATGGTCAATCTTGTGGATCACCCCGTTTGCAGCTGATATGTTCCTTTTGATGATCATGCATTCCTTGTTCACAATGATATCCGATCCGGAAAATTCCGTTACCAGGTAATCGCCAAGGGCATTCAGGTCGCGGATGGCGCCGAGACCGAAATCGCCTGTCTCCATTCTGCTGGGAACCAGGTGATTCAATACCAAATCATTCATGAATTCCTCCGAGAAATCGGTATAGGAAGAAACCCCTTTTTCGGCATAGAATTCCTCCATGGCAGCGTTTGGGGGAAGGAACAATGTAAACGGACCGCGCACGCTTAACAGGCTGTTGAGACCGGTAGCCTCCAGCATGCCATTAAAATCAGAATAATCATCGTCGCTGGCGACATATGCAGAAATGACCTGCTCGATGGATTGAACCTTCCAGTATTCAGGCTCCTCCTCACAACCTGAAATAAGCAGTGCAAGTGCCAACACCGATATGATGCTGCCCCTGAAGAGCAGACGCCGGGCTGTTGTTCTCATTTTTGTATCTGTTTGAAGTTTTTACCGATCATAATAAGGATTCTGGATCAGGTTCTGATTATAAATCAGTTCTCGTTCGGGTATGGGCAGGTAATAGCTCAGGGTATCGTAGACCCTGGTTTTCAGGATCGCCTGCTGCTTGATGTCAGCACCCGACAGGATCATATTGATGATGATCTGCTTGTTTTCGAAATTGTTTCTCTTGGCGGCTCGCAGAAGGTCGAACCAGCGTTTCCCCTCGAACAGGAATTCCCTTCCCCTCTCATCCAGGAGTGCCTGTCTCAGCAATTCCTTACTGGACTGGTCCACATAAGGCATTCCGGCACGCAACAAGGTTTCTGCGATCAGTTCATTGGCTTCTGCAAACCTGTTCAGCTCAATACACGCTTCCGCCTTCATCAGCAGTATATCCGCAAACCTGTAAAGGATCCAGTTGGCATCCCGTTCGGTGATGACCCTGGGGACCAGCCCAAGGGCATCTTTCCCTGAATACTTCCAGGTGGCACCTTTCCCCTGGAAATTCCTGAGATCTTCCCTGAGCATGAACATGTTGATATTCTTGGAGTCCATGGTTACCTGGTTACCGCCGGTAAACGAGATCATGTTATAATAAATGGGGTTTTCCTGGCCTTCCAGATCGTCATCGTACTGGATCTCTATGATGCTCTCGATCGGGGAATTGCCGGGATAATAAATATTAAAGAAAGTCTCGGTGGGTTCCAGCCCGTACACTCCGGAATTGATAATCTCATCGCAGTACTGGATGCACTTTTCATACTGTTCATCCCACAGATACACATCGGCCAGCAGCGCCAGGATTGAATATTTATTGGCCCGTCCGTAAAAATAGTCTGTCCCCCTGTACTCGGTGGTATAGGCCAGATCCTTTGCAACCAGCAGATCCTGGATAATGTGGTGCACCACTTCCTTCTCAGTGCTTTTAGGCAAAAAGAGATTGGCCGTATCCGAAATGGAAGCTTCCAGAACCAGTGGTACATCCTTCCAAAGGCGCACCAGGTAAAAGAAGGCCACCGATCTGATAAACCGGGCTTCCGCTTCGATGGCATCTTTCAATTCCGGGGTGAAGGTCTGGTCCTTCTCCATCACCTCATCATCGAAGTGCATCAGCGTATTGGCAAGATTGATGGCGGTGTAGTAGTTATTCCATGAAATCACCCCGTTTGTAGGGCTGATGTTGCTCGCGGCAATCTTGGCGTAATCGGTGAACGACGGCCCGGTAAATTCCACCAGGTCAGCCCGCAGTTCGCCGAATATCAGGGACTGCATGCTTGCATTGCGCAGGGCATCATAGGAGGCTGCCAGTGCACCTTCCACATCGGCGGTTTTCGTCCAGAATTTTTCCTTGATCAGGTCGTTCTCCGGTGCAATGGACAACCAGTCAGTGCAGGATGTGAAGACCATTAAACCGGCCATTGTCGCAACTCTTAATAACCTTTTCATATCGTGTTTTTTCATGTCTGACGGTTCAGCATTAGAAGGTGATGGTCGCTCCGAACATTAACCTCATGCTCGGCGGGGTTTTGCTGTAGTCCTTGGGTAGTACATCCGGCCTGGAGGGAGGAGCTACGTCCGGATCCTGGCCTGAATAGCTGGTCAGGGTATACAGGTTGTATCCGGTCGCAAAGAGCCTCATCTCCTTTACCCTGATCTTCTGTAGCAGGTTCGGGCTGACCATGTAGCTCAGAGAGACTGTCTTGAGCCGGAGGTATGACCCGTCCTCCACGAAACGGTCCGAACCGAGCCAGTTATAACCATCATTATAGAGCGCCCTGGGTATGTCGGTGACGTCACCTTCCCTTCTCCATCTCCAGTTGGTGGCCAGGCTCTGGTTATCGTGGTTGTACATCTTCTCCGTATCCATGCGGGTCTGGTTGATAATCTCCTGGCCCACCTTGAAAAATAAAAATGTGTTCAGTATCAAACTCTTGTACCGGATCCTGAAACCTGTGCCGCCCATAAAATCAGGATTCAGATCACCCAGGTACACCAGGTCCAGTTCATCTATTTTACCGTCATGGTTCTGGTCTACATACTTCGCATCACCTCCTTCGAAGACATAGCCGGAAGGACCGCCCATGATCATGGTAAGGGGGCTGTCTATGTTCAGGCCGTAGACCGGGTTGCCATCTGCATCCCTGACAATGGCATCGTCATCTGACAGGTAAACACCCGCATACTCGTAACCGAAGAATCCGCCGAGCGGTTCTCCGGGTACGACACTGATCTTGTAATTTCCGTTCTCGAGCATGTTTCCATATTCCAGGCTGTAATTTTCCGGAAGACTGAGCACCTGGTTCTCGTTCCTGGAAAGGTTCATATTAAGACTGACATCCCAGTTTTGCCTCCTGACAATCGTATAGTCCACAAGCAATTCGAAACCCCGGTTCTCCATCTCACCTTCGTTTCGGTCAATGCTCGAAAAGCCTGTCTGCTCGGGAATACCGGAGTTTTCCAGATAAAGGTTCAGGGTTTTTTTCCTGTAATAGTCAACTTCGATGTTCAGCCTTCCGTTCAGGCCGTATAATGAAATGCCCGGATTCAGCTGGTCGATGGTTTCCCACTGAAGGCTTGTTAGTTCCACTCCGGTGGGCCGCACACCCTGCATATCCATGTAGGAAATGCTCGAACCGGCCTCGTAGGTATTGAAATAAAGGTAATTCTGTGCAGGCGAGTTACCGCTCTGTCCCCAGCTGAACCTCAGTTTCAGATCATCTATAAATGCAACATTTCTCAGGAATGGTTCCTCCGAAAGCCGCCAGAAGACAGAGAAAGTGGGGAACAAACCCCAGCGGCTTTCCTTGCTGAACTTGGAATTCCCCTCATACTTGGCCCCCAGCATGAGGCTGTATTTATCCCTGAAAATGTAGTTTCCGGTCAGGAACATGCCCATGGCCCGGTACTCTGTAAAACTGGATCCGAAATAGGTCAGGTGTACGTCATTTACGGGTTCTTGAAGAAATGGAGAAGCTGACTGGCTTGACTCGGTTTTGTACCACCTGGACTGGGTCGCCTCCGTATCAAACTGTCCCATCAGCACAAGTTCATGGTCGTTCCCCAGTTCGGGGCGGTATATCAGCTGATTGAAGGTGAATATGGAACTCTTCTTTGAAAATTCATTGACTCCATGGTTCGAGATATCGTTGCTGTAATAGTACCCCAGCGCCTTATGTGGCAGGAACTTTGATATTTTATTGTCAAATATGTCCAGTGTAACCGTGGAGTTGAAAATAATCCGGGGGGTAATATAATACCGGACGCTGAACAAAGCCCTTGCATTGTCCTTGTAACGCTTCTGCTCGCCCAGTTTGGCGAATGCCACAGGGTTGTATGCATCCCTGGCAGAACCCTGGAGGGTATTCAACGGTGTGAAATATTCTCCGTAATGTACGTTGCTGGTGTCCCTGTCATAGATCGACAGGTTCGGCATTTTCCGGTAGGCAACGGACCTGAGGGATTTCCAGCCGCCGAACTCATAATCCTCCACATCGTACGTATTGTCCTGGTCGTACCGGGTAAACATGATGTCTGTCTTGAACTGAAGCTTGCGGGAAAGGTCATAGTCGAGCGAACTGCGCAGGTTGAGCTTTTTCAGTTCATTGCCGATGGTTGTCCCTTCCTCGTCAAAAAATCCCAGGGACATATTGTACCGGGTTTTCTCCCCGCCGCCCCGCACCGAGAAATCATGCTGGTGGGTAAAGG
>DSDZ01000045.1 GCA_011048475.1 Bacteroides sp.
GGAGTTTGCAAATGAGGCGATCTCCCTCATGCGGGAAACATGTTTTTCCAGGTTCTTTTCCAGTGCACCAACCTCTCCCGTGGTTTCGGAAGCGCTGAATCCGGGCATGGATCCCCGTGCAAGCTGCGCGACCAGGTCCCTGACCCTTTTAAAAGGGAGCGTGAGCCATCTGTTGTGCAACGCTGCCATGAGCATGGTCACAAGCAATCCTCCGGCAGAGAGCCAGATCACAGGAGGATGGCCCCGTTCCAGCTCAGCGAGGAAAATTAGCAGGAAAAAACTCCCGATGACCAGGTATGGCAGGAAAATTCTGAATGTGAAGGATGGCCTTAACCGCATGGGGACAGGTTTGATGCTCAAAGTTATAAAAAATGATCAACCGGCTGATCTGATGGCATCGGATAACCTTCTGGCACCTTCCATCAGGACATTCCGGGGGGTGGCAATGTTCATGCGCTGGTGCTGTGTGCCTCCCGGACCGAACATGGGACCATCATTCAGTCCCAGCCTGGCTTTCCCGATCACAAATTGCCTGAGCGCCCGGTCGTCCATCCCCAGAAACGACAAATCGAGCCAGGCCAGGTATGTGGCTTCCAGCGGTGAGATGACGAGCTGCGGAACGGTGGCACGGAGGTGTTCCCGGAGCGCCCGGTCGTTCCCTTCCAGGTAACCGATCAGCTGTTCCAGCCAGGCATCTCCCCCTGTATAGGCAGCTTCCAGGGCCACCATTCCGAAAATGTTGCCGCCGCCCACGTGGACCATATCCAGGATCCGGTCGTATTCTTTCTTAAGATCCGGACGGCTAATGATCACCACCGAGGTGTGGAGCCCTGCCAGGTTGAATGTCTTGCTGGGCGATACACAGGTAATGGTGAGATCCGCAATTTCCTTCCCCAGCGAGGCAAGCGGGATGTGTGTGTTCCCGTTCAACACAAGGTCTGAATGGATCTCATCGCTGATCACCATCACCCCGTACCGGGTGCAGAGCCCGGCCAGCCGCTCCAGTTCTTCCCTCCTCCAGGCGCGGCCCACGGGATTGTGGGGATGGCACAGGATGAACATTTTCACCCCATCTCGAAAGGACTCCTCCAGATGGTCAAAATCCATCTCATAGATCCCGTCATGTTCAACAAGCTGGTTGTGAACGATCGTGCGCAGGTGATTGGAAACCGCACTGAAGAATGGAAAATAGACGGGAGGCTGGATCACGATGCGGTCGCCCGGCTGGGTGAATGCCATCACACACATGTTCAGCGCCGGTACGATACCCGGACTGAAGCCGATGGTCCCCGGGTCCACGTTCCAGCCGTGTCTCCGCCCGATCCATCCGGACACGGCCCGGTAAAATCTTTCCGGCCGGAAGGTATAGCCGTAAACGGGATGTTCCGCCCGCCGGAGGATTGCCTCCTGTACGCAGTGGGGCGCCTCAAAATCCATATCCGCCACCCACATGGGAAGGACATCCTCGCTGCCGAAGACAGGGGTCAGCAGGTCATGCTTCACACTGTCGGTCCCCTTTCTTTCGATCGACCGGTCAAAATTACCATTCATTTTCATCATCTCTTTCATCCGTCGTAAAAGCCTCTTTTCCCGGATAATACATCTCTTTCAGGGCTCTTTCCGCGGAAAGCAGGAAATATTCCACCACACCCTCTGAGCACGCTTTCTTTGCTCCGTCGTACAGGGTTACCCCGATGGTGGCAAGGTTCCTCTTTGTGCCGACCAGTTTCGCACGGAGGGTGATCCCTCCCGCGGAAAGCCGAACGGGCTTTCTGTAAATGGTGTTCAGTCGCCTGGTGACCCCCGCGGTCCCCAGTTTCACGAAGACCACCCAGCTTGCGATCTCATCCATCATGGTGGCCTGGATGCCCCCGTGCAGGATGTCTGAAAAACCCTGAAAATGTTCATCCGGTTCCCAAAAGGAGATGATCTCGTCACCCGACTCCCGGAATTCCATCTTCAATCCTGCTGAATTGTGCGGACTGCATCCGAAACAATTGTAACCCGGGTGCCCGGCAAAAGGATTTCGCAGTTTCCTCATTACACCGATATGAAGTTCCCATCAAAAATACCCAAATCCTTGTAACTTTATTGCCTGAAACTGAAATCCGGAATCCGTTCGCCATGATCCGTCCCAAGAAACACCTCGGCCAGCACTTCCTCACGGATATTTCAATCGCCCGGCGGATCGTTGATTCGCTGCAGGTTGCGAAAGATGACACCGTGCTGGAAATCGGAGCCGGGAAAGGGATCCTGACCGGGCTGTTGCTGCAAAAGGAGATCCGGCTGCTCACGGTGGAGATCGATCACGAGTCGGTGGTATACCTGCTTAAAAAATGGCCGGTGCTGAAAGGAATGCTCATCGAGAACGACTTCCTGCGGCTGGACCTGGACAGGATCATCCGGGGACCATACCATGTGATAGGGAATTTCCCGTACAATATATCCAGCCAGATCTTTTTCCGGATCCTGGAGCAACGGATGCGGATCACCTCGGTGGTCTGTATGGTCCAGAAAGAGGTGGCGGACAGGATCACCAGCCGGCCCGGGAGCCGGCAGTACGGGATCCTCAGCGTCCTGCTGGGGGCATATTTTGACACAGAACGCCTGTTTGCCGTCCGGCCCGGATCCTTTTTTCCTCCCCCGAAGGTAACCTCAGGAGTGATCAGGCTGATGAGGAACAGTTTCCAAACACTTCCATGTGATGAGAAGTTGTTTTTCAGGGTGGTGAAGACCACCTTCAACCAGCGCAGGAAAATGCTCAGGAATTCATTAAAATCTATTTTGCTAAATTTGGACGGCCAAACGGAACTACTCTCAAAAAGGCCTGAGGAACTGGATGTTCCGGAGTTCATCGAATTAACCGGCTGGGTGAAAACCCGCCTGGAGGAAAACAGGTAGCACCTTGTAAACAACACCGCCATGAACAATGAACTGACGCGCGAGTATGTATCCGAGCTAAAGACGATCATCGAACAGAGGAACGACCATGCGGCCCTGGATATGCTGGAGGACCTGCACCCGGCCGACATCGCCGAGGTTTATCAGAATCTCACCGTGGAGGAGGCAAAATACCTGTACCTGCTGCTCGACCCGGAAAAAGCTTCCGATGTGCTGGTGGAGCTGGAAGAGGATGACAGGGAGAGGTTCCTGGACGTCCTGCCGCCGGATGTGATCGCCACCCAGTTCATCCACCACATGGATTCCGACGATGCGGCGGATGTGATCGGGGACCTGACCGAGGAGAAGAAACAGGAAGTGCTGCTTCATATTGACGACATGGAGCAGGCGGGCGACATCGTCGATCTGCTCAGTTATGACGAAGACACCGCCGGGGGACTCATGGCCAAGGAGCTGATCCGCGTGAATGAAAACTGGGGGGTGACCACATGCATCAGGGAAATGCGCAAGCAGGCGCAGGACGTGGATGAAGTGTATTTCATCTACGTGGTGAACGACGACAACGTGCTGCTGGGAGTCCTGTCCATGAAGTCACTCCTCCTGGCCAGCCCTTCCACCAAGGTCAAGGAACTCTATGAACCCGGGATCCGCTCTGTGCGGACCGACACCCCTTCGGAGGAGGTGGCACAGATCATGGAAAAGTACGACCTGGTCGTACTGCCGGTGACCGATTCCATCGGGCGGCTCATGGGAAGGATCACCATTGACGATGTGGTGGACGTGATCAGGGATGAGGCCGAGCGGGACTACCAGCTGGCTTCCGGGATTACCGCGGATGTGGAAACCACCGACTCTGCTGCCAGGCTTGCGCGGGCAAGGCTCCCGTGGCTGATCATCGGTCTGCTCGGGGGGATCGTGGTGGCAGCCGTGATCGGGCGTTTTGAAGAGGACATTAAGATCAATCCGGAGATGGCTTTTTTCATTCCCCTGATCGCTGCCATGGCAGGAAACGTAGGCATTCAGTCCTCTGCCATCATCGTGCAGGGCATTGCCAGCAACAGCCTGGGCCTGGAAAGCACCTTCCGGAAACTGGTCAAGGAGTTGCTGGTGTCCCTGCTGAACGGACTGATCCTCTCGGGGATCCTTTTCCTGTATAATTTTTTTCTCAGCGACAGCATGGCCCTCACATTCACGGTGAGTATTTCTCTCTTCATAGTGATCGTGTTCGCAGCGGTGTTCGGGACCATGATCCCCCTGTTGCTTCACAGAATGAAGTTCGATCCTGCCCTGGCCACAGGGCCGTTCATCACCACCATGAACGACATCATGGGATTGTTCATTTATTTCCTGATGGGAAGGATCCTCTACGAGGTCTTTATCTGACCGGCCGGGTCAGAAAGTGGTGTTGATGGCCGTCACCGGATCCATCCTGGCACCCTGCCATGCCGGAAAGATCCCGCTTACCAGTCCGATCAGACTGGAGATGCCCAGCCCCGTCAGGATGTTCCCCATGGTGAGATAGATGGAAAAGTCACTGGAGGCATTGACCGCGGTCGCCCCCAGAAAGACGATCAGCAGTCCGATGACCCCCCCGGCCAGGGAAAGCATGATCGATTCGAACAGGAACTGGAAAAGGATGAAATATTTTTTTGCCCCGAGCGCTTTCTGAATCCCGATCTGGTGGGTTCGTTCCTTCACGGAAACAAACATGATGTTGGCGATCCCGAAACCACCCACAATGATGGAGAAGATCCCGATGAAGAATCCGGCGATCTTGATCACAGAGAAAAGCTGGTCCAGCTGGTTGTTGATGATGGAAGTCTGGTTCAGGGCGAAACTGTCCTCCTCGACAGGTTTCAGCCGCCGGTAGGAACGTAGCAACTGCCTCAGTTCGAAACCCAGTTCGTCCACATGGACATTGGATCTGGCCTGTACCCAGATCTCGGGACTGGCCATATCGCTACGGATATCCACAAATCCCCTGAGGAAATGGAGCGGCACGACGGCGATGTCATCCAGGACCATTCCCTCGAACATGCCCGTTCCCTCCTTTTCGACCACCCCGATCACCACGACCTTCCGGCCGAACACCTGGATACTTTTTCCCACCGGATTGGCTCCCCTGAAAAGCTCGGTGGCCACATCATGACCGATCACCGTTACGTTTCTCCCGGTACTTGCTTCCAGGGGTGAAAAATACCTGCCCCGCTGAAGTTCAAAGGATTTGAGCTCCTGGAAACCGTCCGAGACACCCGCGATGTATGCCCCCTCCACCGTGTTGTTCCCGTATTCGATCAATCTCTGGGCCCCTGCCACGAAACAGAGTTCCTTTGCCAGGCGGCTGTTTTCCCTGAGGAATTCATATTCGGCCAGGGAGGGAAGCGGGCGGTTCATGTATTTCCACCAGGCATACTCTTCCCCTTCCTCCGGGGCCCAGGGCCATTTCTGAACATAAATGATATCGCTCCCCAGGCTGCTCACGCTCTCCCTGATATTCATCTCCAGGGAATCCACCATTGTGAAAATCGAGATAATGGCAAAGATCCCGATGGTGATCCCCAGCAGGGAGAGCAGGGCCCTCAGCCGGTTCACGTTGACAGCCTGAAGGGCTATCCTGAGACTTTCCCAGATCTGTCTTAATATCTTCATGAATAAAATAATGAATTTCCGCTTCTTTATTTCAGCGGAAACTCTTTCTTTTGCAAAGAATGTAAATTTAGGCAAGTTTTAGATACAAATGCCCATGGACTCCCCGAAAAAAATCTCCGGTGCGCTCGTTTCCGTGTATTCCAAAGACAGGCTGGACCTCATCGCAAATCAGCTTTCCAGCCTGGGGATCACCATCTACTCCACCGGAGGTACCCGCGACTTCATCACGAAGCTCGGGATACCGGTGGTTCCGGTGGAAGAGCTCACCACCTATCCTTCCATCCTGGGCGGCAGGGTAAAAACATTGCATCCCAAAGTATTCGGAGGGATCCTCGCCCGCAGGGAGGCGGAAGAAGACCTGGCGCAACTGGAAGCGTACCGGATCCCCCGGATCGACCTGGTCATAGTGGATCTGTATCCTTTCGAAGAGACGGTCCGCTCCGGTGCGGATGAAGCAGCTGTTATTGAAAAGATCGATATCGGGGGCATCGCTCTCATCAGGGCGGCAGCCAAGAACTATCGGGATGTGCTCATCGTTTCCTCCAGGGATCAGTACGATGAATTGCTTGAGGTCCTTGCTTCGGGAAAAGGGGAAACCACCCTGGAAACAAGAAGGAGTTTTGCCAAAAAGGCATTCGACATGACCTCCCACTATGATGCAGAGATCTTTACATACTTTGATGCGGGCGAGGATACGGCACTGAAGGTGAGTAAGCGGAGTGCCAGGAAACTGAGGTACGGTGAAAACCCGCATCAGAAAGGGCTCTTTTTCGGAAACCTGGATGATCTCCTAGAGCAGCTCCATGGAAAGGAGATCTCTTATAACAACCTCCTGGACATAGATGCCGCGATCGGTCTCATCTCCGAGTTCGGGGAAACCACCTTCGCGGTGCTGAAACATAACAATGCATGCGGGCTGGCCTCCCGTGAAAGGCTTGTGGATGCATGGAACGATGCCCTGGCCGGCGACCCCGTATCCGCCTTCGGAGGGGTTCTTATCACCAACCGGCTTATAGACAAAGCATGTGCGGAGGAGATGAACAAGATCTTTTTCGAGGTGGTCATTGCCCCTGACTATGAAGAGGATGCCCTCGCGGTACTGAAACAGAAAAAGAACAGGATCATTCTCCGCCAGCTGAAGAGAGGACTTTCTGAAAAGACCATTAGGACAGTCCTGAACGGGGTGATCCTGCAGGACAGGGATCTGGCCACCGAGACGGCAAAGGAAATGAAACTGGTGACCCGGCAGGGGATCGGTGAGCGGCAGCTGGACGACCTCGTTTTTGCCAACAAGATCGTCAAACACACCAAATCGAATGCCATTGTGCTGGTGAAGGACAAACAGCTGCTGGCCTCCGGCACGGGACAAACCTCCCGCGTGGATGCACTGAGACAGAGCATCGAGAAGGCCCTGCATTTCAAATTCGACCTGAAGGATGCCGTGATGGCATCGGATGCCTTCTTTCCCTTCCCCGACAGTGTTGAGATCGCGGGCAATGCAGGGATCACGGCCGTTGTCCAGCCGGGGGGCTCGGTGCGGGACCAGGAATCCATCGATTATTGCGATGCACACGGTATGGCCATGGTCTTTACCGGGGTCCGGCATTTTAAACATTGAAAACTTAATAAGATACATACAGAAGGACATGGGATTGTTTTCATTCCAGCAGGAACTGGCCATAGACCTTGGCACTGCAAATACCATCATCATCCACAATGATAAAGTCGTGGTCAATGAGCCTTCCATCGTCGCCATCGATCAGCATTCGGGCAAGATGATCGCCATTGGCGAAAAGGCCAGGCAGATGCATGGGAAGACCCATGAAAACATCAAGACCATCAGGCCCCTCCGTGACGGTGTGATCGCAGATTTCCAGGCTGCCGAACTGATGATCAGGGGGATGATCAAGATGATCAATACAAAAAGGAGGCTGTTCACTCCCTCCCTCAAAATGGTTGTCTGCATCCCGTCGGGAAGTACGGAGGTGGAGCGGAGAGCGGTCCGTGATTCTTCGGAACATGCGGGCGGAAGGGACGTTTACCTGATTTTCGAACCCATGGCCGCCGCCATCGGGATCGGCCTGGATGTGGAAGGCCCTGAAGGATGCATGGTGGTGGATATCGGCGGAGGGACCACCGAGATCGCGGTCATTGCGCTTGGAGGGATCGTCTGCAACCAGAGCATCCGGATCGCCGGTGACGGGTTCACGAACGATATACAGACCTATATGCGCCACCAGCATAACATCAAGATCGGCGAGCGTACGGCAGAGGAGATCAAGATCCGGGTGGGATCCGCACTTCCTGAACTGGAAGAGCCGCCGCAGGATTTCTTTGTCCGGGGCCCGAATCTGATGACGGCCATGCCCATCGAGATCCCCATTTCATACCAGGAGATCGGGCACTGCCTTGACAAATCCATATCGAAAATTGAAACCGCCATCTTATCAGTGCTGGAACAAACCCCCCCGGAACTGTATGCAGACATCGTTTCAAAAGGGATTTACCTGGCAGGCGGAGGGGCGCTCCTGAGAGGGCTTGACAAGAGATTTGCAGACAAGATCTCCCTTCCCTTTCACATTGCGGAGGATCCGCTGCAGGCAGTGGCCAGGGGGACGGGCATTGCCCTGAGGAATGTGGACAAATTCCCGTTCCTCATGCGTTAGGCCGGTGCATCCAACGTATTATGAGAACACTGCTCAGGCTCATACAGAAGTATTCCAACCTGTTGTTGTTTCTGTTCCTTGAAGCAATTGCCATTGTTTTGATTGTCAGGGGAAGTTATTACCAGCAATCCAGGTTTATTCAGATGAACCGGCAGGTGACCGGATTTCTGTACGACCGGGTGGACGGAGTCCGGGAATACCTCACCCTCAGAAAGGTGAACCAGCGTCTTGTGGAAGAGAATTCCCGGCTGAAAAACCGGCTTGAACTGTTTTCCGGCCAATTGGATACGACCCGGGTCCTCCGGGTTGAAAAAGGAGCATACCGTTATTATTACCTGCCCGCCAGGATCGTGCACAACAGTGTCTACAAGCAGTATAATTACATCACCATCGATAAGGGGAAAAAAGACGGGGTTTTCAGGGACATGGGCGTTGTATCGGAACAGGGCCTGGTGGGGATCGTGCTCGAGTCATCCAATCATTTTGCCACGGTGATCCCTGCCATCAACAGGGATTTCAGGCTCAGTGCAAAGATCCTATCCAGCAATTTTGCAGGGATCCTTTACTGGGACGGGGACTCCCCGCTTTATGCCAGGCTTTCGGAGATCCCCTTCCATGCGGAACTGACAGTGGGCGATACCATTGTCACCAGCGGGTACTCGGCGATTTTCCCTGACGGGATCGGGGTGGGGACCATCGATGCATTTTCCCTCGAAAGGGGCAATTTTTACGATATCCGTGTGAAGCTGTTCACCGAATTTCAGAGCCTGTTCCATGTCAATGTCATCCGGAACTATCTCCGGGAAGAACAGCTTCAGCTGGAGGAAAACACAAGGTGAACATGGGGATTATTGCCAGAAACATATTCCGGTTTATCGTCCTGGTGCTGTTGCAGGTACTGGTCCTGGACAATGTGATGATCAACGGCTACATGGTCCCCTATGTGTATCTTCTGTTCCTCCTCCTGATGCCCTTTGAAACCCCCCGGTGGTTGCAGCTGGTCGCGGGTTTTCTGCTGGGACTCTCTGTGGACCTGTTTGAGAACACGCCGGGCATGCACACGGCAGCTACGGTGCTCGTGGCATTCCTGCGACCTCACCTGCTCAATTTGTTTGCTCCGAGAGACGGATACGAACCGGAAACCTTCCCGCGGGTCCGTTATTACGGCTTTTACTGGTTCCTGAAATATACCCTGGCCGTGGTGATGATCCACCATTTCGCGCTGTTTTACCTGGAGGTTTTTCAGCTGAAGGATTTTTTCAGTACCTTGCTCAGGGTTTTTCTGAGTTCGATCCTCTCTGCTGCTACCATTGTTCTGAGTCAGTTTTTCGTATTCAGGGAATAAATGAATCCGTACAGGGACAGAAGATATGTGTTTGGTGTTGTGATCATGCTTGTGGGGCTGGTGTTTATCGGACGTCTTTTCCAGATCCAGATCCTGGATAAATCCTATGCACAGTATGCCCTGAGCAATGCCCAGAGTGTATCGGTGATCTACCCCGCCAGGGGGTTGATCTTCGACAGGCAGGGCAACCTCATGGTCTACAACCAGGCGGCCTATGATGTCATGGTGACCCCCCGCCTGCTGGAGCCATTCGATACCACCGAATTGTGCCACATGCTGAATATCACCCGGCAGACGGTCGTTGACCGGCTGGCCGAAGCCAGGAATTACTCCTACCGGGTCCCCTCCATTTTCGTGAAACAGCTCGACTACGAGCATGCCTCCCTGCTCCAGGAAAAGCTTTACCAGTATCCCGGGTTCTATGTGCAGACCCGTACGCTGCGAAAATATACCAGGCCTATTGCCTCCCATGCACTCGGGTATGTGGGGGAGGTCGATCAGCAGTTGCTTGATGAGGAACCCTACTACCAGCTGGGGGATTATATCGGTGTTTCGGGCATCGAGAAAGCATATGAACAGTATCTCAGGGGCCGCAAAGGAAAGGAAGTCTTCTTAAAGGATGTCCATAACCAGACCATCGAATCTTATCAGGGAGGCCGGTTCGATGTGCCGGTCGAGGTGGGAAAAAACCTCACCATCACGCTGGATATGGGCCTGCAGGAGTACGGGGAAACATTGATGAAACCATACGTGGGCAGCATCGTCGTCCTGGAGCCCGCCACCGGAGAGGTGCTGTCCCTGGTTAGTGCCCCTTCATACCCGCCTGACCTGCTGGTGGGGCGAAATCTGAGCAGGCATTTCGGAGAGCTTGTGACGGATACATTGAAGCCTCTGTTCAACCGGGCACTGATGGCACAATACCCTCCCGGGTCCACCTTCAAAACACTCATGGCCTTGATCGGACTGCAGGAACAGGTGGTGGATGTCCACACGGAGGTGCACTGTTATTATGGTTTTTACGCCGGGGGAATCCATACGGCCTGTCACCTGCACGACTCTCCCCTGGATCTCGTGGAAGCGATCCAGAATTCCTGCAACACATACTTCATCAATGTATTGAAGTTTATCCTGCAGGATCCGAAGTTCGAAAACACCGCGGCCGCCTACAGCAACTGGCGGCAGCATCTGCTTTCCTTCGGCTTCACCAGGCCGCTGGGCATTGAAATGACCAATGAGCTGAAGGGGAACATCCCCGAGAGTGACTACTTCAACCGGATCTACGGGACCGGCCACTGGAACTACCTGACCATCCGGTCACTGGCAATCGGGCAGGGTGAGCTGCTGATCACCCCGATCCAGATGGCCAACCTGGCCGCCACCATCGCCAACCGGGGTTATTATATCAAACCGCACCTGGTCAGGAAGATCGAAGGCGTGGATCATATTGACCCTGTTTACACCGAGCGGCACTATACGACCATCGACTCAGTCAACTATGTGCCGGTGGTCGAGGGAATGGACCGGGTGATCAACGGCGGTCCCGGTGCCACGGCCAGGAATGCAAGGATCCCTGACATCGTGGTGTGCGGAAAGACAGGAACCGCGGAGAACCCCCATGGAAATGACCATTCCATTTTCATTGCATTTGCTCCCAAAGAGGATCCCCGGATCGCCATTGCCGTTTACGTGGAAAACCAGGGATTCGGGACTACCTACGCCGCACCCATTGCCAGCCTGATGATCGAGAAATACCTGACGGGAGAGGTGAAAAGGACCTGGTACGAGCAGTGGGTCATGCAGCTGCCGGAGACCAGGGCGGAACGAAAGCCGGCGGTA
>DSDZ01000493.1 GCA_011048475.1 Bacteroides sp.
AGTACATCCTGAAGACCATCGGGGAACAGGGGAACCTGACCGGCGAACTGAAGGAAAAGATCGAAACCTGCCTGGATCCGGTGATCCTGGAGGATTTGTACCTGCCGTTTAAGCCAAAGAAGAAGACCCGGGCCACCGTGGCGCGGGACAAGGGGCTGGAACCACTGGCAAAGATCCTGATGAGGCAGCAGGAAAAAGACCTGCAACAGGCAGCCATCCGGTTTCTCAGCGAAGAGGTGGAATCGGCGGAAGATGCGCTGCAGGGAGCGCGGGACATTGTGGCCGAATGGGTGAACGAGAACCAGCGGGCCAGGAAGACCGTGCGTCACCATTTCAGCCGGGAAGCGGTGATCTCCTCCAGGGTGGTCAGGGGAAAGGAGGAGGAGGGTTCCAAGTTCAGCGATTACTTCGAATTCAGCGAACCCCTGAAAAAATGCCCGGGGCACAGGATCCTTGCCATGCGGAGGGGAGAAGCGGAAGGGTTCCTGAAACTGACCGTGGAACCGGCTCCGGGAAAGGTGATCGCGGATCTGGAAGCGCAGTTCGTCAGGGGAGAAGGGGAAGCGGGCCGGCAGGTGGCCGAAGCGGTCAGGGACGCCTACAAAAGGCTCATGCAGCCTTCCATAGAGAATGAATTCAAATCCCTCTTCAAGGAGAAAGCGGACCGGGAGGCCATTGCCGTATTTGCCACCAACCTGAGGCAGCTTCTGCTGGCCCCGCCGCTGGGACAGAAAAGGGTGCTGGCCATCGATCCGGGCTTCAGGACGGGCTGCAAGCTGGTGTGCCTGGACCAACAGGGGAACCTGCTGCACAACGAGACCATCTATCCGCATCCTCCACAGTCCGACCGGGCAGGGGCCACCCGCAAGGTGAGCTCGCTGGTCCAGCAGTATAAAACCCAGGTCATCGCCATCGGGAACGGGACCGCCAGCAGGGAGACCGAGCGATTCATCAGGCTGCTCAGGTTCCCGCACCAAGTGGAAGTATACGTGGTGAACGAGTCCGGCGCCTCCATTTATTCCGCTTCGAAGACCGCCAGGGAGGAGTTCCCCGATTACGATGTGACGGTCCGGGGGGCCGTGTCCATCGGGCGGAGGCTGATGGATCCGCTGGCCGAACTGGTGAAGATCGACCCCAAATCCATCGGGGTGGGACAGTACCAGCATGATGTGGACCAGCACAGTCTGAAGGAGAGCCTGGACCAGGTGGTGGAAAGCTGCGTCAACCTGGTGGGGGTGAACGTGAACACCGCCAGCAAGCACCTGCTGACCTATGTGTCGGGACTGGGACCGGTGCTGGCGCAGAATGTGGTGGAAGCCAGGCAGGAGATGGGGGGATTCACCTCCAGGGAGCAGCTGAAGAAGGTCCCCCGCATGGGTGCCAAGGCGTTCGAGCAGTGTGCCGGGTTCCTCAGGATCGAGGGAGGGGCACATCCGCTGGACAATTCGGCGGTCCACCCGGAAAGCTACCACATTGTGGAGCGCATGGCGGCCGACCTGGGCGTGGGACTGGCCGAGCTGGTGGGCAACGAGCAACTTGTTTCAACGATCGGGCTGGAAAAATATGTGGCGGGGGAGGTGGGACTCCCCACACTGCGTGACATCCGCGACGAGCTGGAGAAACCGGGACGGGATCCCAGGCAGCAGGTGGAGGTGTTTGAATTCGACCAGAACGTGTTTGGCATCGAGGATCTGAAACCCGGGATGGAACTTCCGGGGATCGTAACCAACATCACCCGCTTCGGGGCTTTCGTGGATGTGGGGGTGAAGCAGGACGGACTGGTGCACATCTCCCAGCTCGCCGACCGGTTCGTAAAAGATCCCAACGACATCGTGAAGATCCACCAGCATGTCCGGGTAAAAGTCCTGGAGGTGGATGTCCAGCGCAACCGCATCCAGCTCTCCATGAAAGGAATTGGGAAAGCGGGAAAATGAACTTACCGGCCGGACCATTGTTATTTCCCTGATGCAAACCGGACTAACTACTCCCCGGCTGTTCCGACCGTCTGTTTACCAGGGTAGAAAGAACCCGGCCAACTATTTCGAAGGCTGGTATTTCAAGCTGGTGGATGCAGGGGGAGACCGGATCTGGTCGGTCATTCCCGGCGTTTCCTATTCGGATGACCCGCACTGTTTTGTGCAGGTGATCCACGCCAACAGCGGGAAAACATGGTACCGGCGCCATGACATTCAGGCCTTCAGCTTCACGCAGAATAAATTCTCGGTAAAGATCGGTCCCAATGCATTCAGCCTGGAAGGGCTGCAACTGGATCTGGATGCCGGGGATCTGAGAATGGAAGGAACGCTGCGTATTGAGGGGGTGCATCCCTTTCCATTCAGGCTTCTGGCCCCTGGCATCATGGGCTGGTACAGCTATGTCCCCTTCATGGAATGCTACCACGGGGTGGTCTCCATGCAGCACTGGCTTGGCGGAACCCTGAGGGTCAACGGGAAGGAGATCTCCTTTGACGGGGGAAAGGGATATATTGAAAAGGATTGGGGCCGGTCCATGCCGTCGGACTGGATCTGGATGCAGTCCAATCATTTCCGGGAGGACGACCAGGCTTCCTTCATGCTGTCAGTGGCCAGGATCCCCTGGCGCAAAAGTTTTTTCCCCGGATTCCTTTCCTTCCTCATGCTGAACGGTAAGGTGTACCGCTTTGCCACCTGGAACCGATCCGTGATCAGCAGGATCGGAGTGCGTGACGGGGAGGTGCTGGTTGAGCTGGCCAACCGCAGGCACAAGCTGAAAGTGCGCGTGGAGAGAAAGGAAGGGGGGATTCTGAAGGCGCCCCGGCACGGATCGATGGACAGGGAGATCACCGAAAGCATCGTATCATCCCTCACCCTGGAACTTTCGGATCAGAGGGGGACGGTCCTGTTCAGTGGAAAAGGACTGCATGCCGGACTGGAGATCGTGGGCGATGTGACCCGTTACTTTCCTTACTGAATCGGAGGCGTTTGCAAGAATTATCGCTATTTTCGCATCTTTAAAAAAACTCTCATGAAAATCATCACCGCTGCTTTGCCGGTCATCTTCCCTCTGACGGGCCTGCTGACCCTCATGAGCATGCAATCCTGCAACAGAACTGATCAAATGGAACCACCGATCGCAGACAAAAGACCCAGAGAACTCACCATCCACGGGGACACCCGTGTGGATCCCTATTACTGGCTGAGGGAGCGCAACGATCCCGAAGTGATCGCATACCTGGAAGCTGAAAACGCATACAGGGAAGCGGTAATGAAGGACACAGAAGCGCTTGAGGAAAAACTCTACGAGGAGATGGTGGGACGGATCAAACAGGAGGATGAAAGTGTGCCCTACCTGGACAACGGCTACTATTATTACGTGAGGTATGAGGAAGGGAAGGAATATCCCGTTTTCTGCAGAAAAAAGGGAACCCTGGAAGCCGGTGAGGAGGTCATGGCCGATGTGAACGAGATGGCGGAAGGACATGACTATTTTCAGGTGTCGGGGATCAGTGTGAGTCCCGATAACCGGTATGCCGCCATGGGAATCGACACCGTAAGCCGCAGGAAATATACCATCCGCATCAAAGACCTGGAGACCGGCGAGATGCTTGCCGATGAGATCCCGGTGACCACCGGCCGGGGCGTCTGGGCAAACGACAGCAAAACATTGTTCTACACCAAAAAAGATGACCTGACCCTCAGGAGCCATGCCATTTTCCGCCACATGATGGGAACGGACGCCTCTGCTGATGTGATGGTGTACGAGGAGACCGATGACACCTTTGGCACCTACGTGACGAAGTCCAAATCGAAGAAGTACATCGTCATCGGCAGTTCCAGCACCCTTACCAGCGAATGCAGGGTCATGCCGGCAGATGAGCCCGTCGGGGAATTCAGGGTGATCCATCCCAGGGAGCGGGGACTGGAATACAGTGTGGAACACTTCGGGGACCATTTCTACATTGTCACCAACCTGGAAGCTGTCAATTTCAGGCTGATGAAAACGCCGGTGGAGCGGACCGGGAAGGAGTACTGGGAAGAGGTGATCGGTCACCGCGAAGAAGTGTTCCTGGAGGGGATCGAGCTTTTCAGGGATTACCTGGTGGTGGAGGAGCGGAAGGAAGGGCTGATCAACCTCAGGGTGATCCGCTGGGAGGACGGTTCCGAACATTACGTGGACATGGGGGAGGAGGTTTACACAGCCGGCATCTCGGTGAATCCTGAATTTGACACCGGGTTGCTCAGGTATGGTTATTCCTCGATGACCACGCCGGTTTCCACATATGATTACAACATGGATACCCGGGAGAAGATCCTGATGAAGCAGCAGGAAGTGCTGGGGGATTTCGATCCTTCCGATTACGAGGCAAAAAGGATCTACGCCACGGCCGACGACGGGAAAAAGATCCCCATGAGCATTGTGTACCGGAAAGGAATGGTGCTCAACGGGAGCAATCCCACCCTGCTTTACGGGTACGGTTCCTACGGGATCACACAGGATCCGGGGTTCAATTCATCCCGGCTGTCGTTGCTGGACAGGGGCTTTGTCTTTGCCATGGCCCACATCAGGGGAAGCCAGGTGTACGGACGGCCCTGGTACGAGGACGGAAAGCTGCTGAAAAAGATGAACACCTTTACCGATTTCATCGATTGTGCGGAGCACCTCGTCCGGGCACAGTACACCAATCCGGAGCACCTCTACGCCATGGGCGGGAGTGCCGGGGGACTGCTCATAGGTGCGGTGATCAACCTCAGGCCTGACCTGTTCAACGGGGTGATCGCCGCGGTCCCCTTCGTGGATGTGGTGACCACCATGCTGGATGATGACATCCCCCTGACCACGTCGGAGTATGACGAATGGGGCAATCCCAACCAGGAAGCATACTACCGGTACATGCTGAGTTACTCGCCCTACGACAATGTGAAGCCGCAGGAATATCCGAATATGCTGGTCACCACCGGTCTGCACGACAGCCAGGTGCAATTCTGGGAACCTGCCAAGTGGGTCGCAAAGCTGAGGGACATGAAAACAGACGACAACCTCCTGCTCCTTTACTGCAACATGGACACGGGGCACGGAGGCGCATCCGGCAGGTTTGAAAGGTACCGGGAAACCGCCATGGAATATACGTTCCTGCTGAAGCTGGAAGAAAGATATCTTTGATGTTACCCTTGACGCACAGGACCACGTACAGGGTGACCTACGGGGATACGGACCAGATGGGTGTGGTGTATTACGGAAGCTACGCCAGGCTCTATGAAATCGGCCGTACCGAGATGATCCGTGAGATGGGTATGCCCTACAGGTCGCTGGAACAGGAGGGGATCAGAATGCCCGTTTATTCCGTGGAGTCCAGGTACAAGGGTGTGATCCGGTACGATGAACTGGTCACCATCGAAACCACCGTGCACCGGCTGCCCGGTGCAAGGATGGAATTTGAGCACCGGATCTTCAATGAATCGGGAAAAGAAGTGCATGTGGCCAGGGTGGTCCTCGTATTTCTGGATATGAAAACCAACCGTCCCGTCAGGGCCCCGGAGAAACTCCTGCGTCTCCTCTCGGGTTAAAGATCAGTCTAAAAGATCGTTCTGGCCGATCAGGGCCCTTCACACACCAGTGTGATCAGGGTGATCTCGGGACGGATGCCCACCCGGCCGGGAAAACCCGTATACCCGATCCCCCGGTTCACATACAGCTGCTGCCCATTTTCCTTCAGGAGTCCGGCCCAGTGCTCGTACATCCATGCCGAGGGGCTCCATTTGAATTTCCCGATCTCAAACCCGAACTGGAAACCATGGGTGTGCCCGGCGAGGGTCAGGGGAATATCCTTCCTGCCCCTGACATGCATGAACCAGTGGTGCGGATCATGGGACAGCAGGATCTTCACCGCCGAAGGATCCGTTCCCGCCATCGCCCTCTCCAGATCACCCTCCTGCGGCATGGGTGCTTTTCCCCAGTTTTCCACCCCGACCAGCTGGATGGCTGCCCCATCCAGGGTAATGGTTCGGTGTTCGTCGAGCAACAGGTCAAATCCTGCCTCCCTGATCTGCGATTTCACTTTCGCCAGGTTGGCCGCTTTCTCTTCTTCCGAATTCCACCTGTAATAGGCCCCGTAATCGTGGTTGCCCAGGATGGCAAATTTCCCCAGCGGCGCTTTCAGCGACCTGAGGATTTCCATGAAGGGATCCATCTCTTCGGCAAAATTATGGACCATGTCGCCCGTAAACAGGATCATGCCGGGTCTGAGCCCGTTCACCTGCCCCACCACTTTCTTGATATGGTCCGGACGGTGATGGAAACCGGCAAGGTGAAAATCGCTGATCTGCACGACACGGACCCCTGAAAAAGGAGCGGGAAGGCCCGGGATGACGATCTCTTCCCGGACGATTTTAATGTTCGTCACCCCCCGGATCATTCCCGCGCCGAATCCGGCCAGAAGCAGGATTCCCGCAACGGCTCCCGGAATGATGAAAAAACTCCGGATCCGGTCCATACCGGCTTCCCGGTGGAACAGCCAGACGATCCCGGCGGACAGGTCGCCCGCCAGCTGAAACAGGTTGAAGATGAGTTTGGGGAGAAAATACATGAGGAAGATCCCCAGCACCAGGGTGATCCTGCGGAAAACCTCCGGATCACGCTGGTTCCGGAAGGTCAGGCCTGCCCGGACCAGGGCAGCGATCATCAGCAGGGTGAGCCCCCAGTATATAATATTGAAAGTGAACACATTCCCCGGATGGATGTGGAACAAATTCCGGAGCCCCCTTGAAGCGTACAGCTCCATTCCCAGGATTACGAGGACAATTAGAGGGAAAGCCAGTTTTTTACCCAATTTCTTTTTGCGGTGAAGTTAAGGATTGTAATTTTAGTGGGGAATAACAAGATAAGCAAATGCGATACATCTTCCCCACGGGCGGACCGGGAACTGTCATCCGGGTCCTGTTCGTTTTCACCGCTTTATTGAGCCTTACCGGCTGGTACCGGAGCGGGTCCGGAACCACCGATCCGCTCATTGCCCCGCTTCCCGATCTTCTGGTCACTTCTGACGGGATCCCGGTGGAATCAGCTGATGGGTGGGAAAGGATCCGCAGAAAAGAGATCCTGGAACTGTTCAGGGACCACGTGTACGGAAGGGTGCCGGAGTGTGAAGCGGAAATTCATTTCGAAGAGGCTGTTCCCGCAACAGACGCCCTGGGTGGCCTGGCTTTGCGGAAGGAGGTGGATGTGGTGGTCAGCCTTGACGGGGACACCCTCACCATGGGCCTGCTCCTGTATCTGCCGGCCTCGTGTTCCGGACCGGTGCCTGTTTTCCTGGGGCTGAACTTCTACGGGAACCACACCATCCATCCGGATGAGGGCATCCGGATCACCGGGAGCTGGGTCATGAACAATGAGGAAATCGGAATCACGGAAAACAGGGCCACATCCGAATCCAGGGGAAGCAAGTCAGGACGCTGGCCCGTGGAAAAAATCCTTTCCCGCGGGTACGGACTTGCCACCATGTGTTACCATGATATCGATCCGGACTTTGATGATGGGTTCAGGAACGGGATCCATGCCATCCTGGGACCGGAACCGGCCGGGAGGGATTCGGCCGACTGGGGGGCCATTGCGGCCTGGGCCCGGGGGCTCTCGGCGGCCATGGATTACCTGGAGACCGACCCGGCTGTGGATCCCGGCCGGGTGGCGGTGATCGGTCATTCACGCCTGGGGAAGGCTGCCCTGTGGGCCGGCGCGAAGGATGACCGGTTTTCCCTGGTTATCTCCAATAATTCGGGCTGCGGCGGAGCGGCGCTCTCCAGGAGGGCTTTCGGGGAAAGGGTCGCCGACATCAACACCACTTTCCCGCACTGGTTCGCTGCAAGGTTCCATGCATACAATGACAGGGAAGAAGACCTGCCGGTGGACCAGCACATGCTGCTGGCCCTGATCGCTCCGCGACCCCTCTATGTGGCCAGCGCAGAGAAAGATGACTGGGCAGATCCCCCGGGGGAATATCTTTCCCTGTTCCATGCTGGAGAGGTTTATTCGCTGTATGGCGAAAAGCAGCTGGAAGAGACAGCCATGCCCGCCACGGACCATCCGGTATGGAGCGGGAAGACAGGATTCCATGTCCGCTCGGGTGAACATGACCTGACCGTGTATGACTGGGAGCAGTACCTGGATTTTGCGGATATCCATATGTCCGGATTTGAAAACCCGGTCACCCCGGAATGGATCATGGAACATCTGCGGGATTCCGCTCCCAGGCTGATCCTGACCCCGGAGTTGGAAACCCGGCTCCGGGAAGGGATGCAAAAGGAGCCGCTCACCCGGAACGGATATCATTTACTGGAACAGGTTGCAGCATCCATGCTCGAAACGGAGCCGCTTACCTATTCCAAAACAGGCCGCAGACTCCTGGGGGTATCCAGGGAAGCCATCCGCAGAATGACCACACTGGCCCTGGTATACAGGATGAAACAGGATGCGCGTTATCTGCAAAGGCTGGAACAGGAGATGGAGTCGGTTTGCATGTTCCCTGACTGGAATCCTTCCCATTTCCTGGATGTGGCGGAAATGGCCACGGCTGTCGCGCTGGCGGTGGACTGGGCCGGTGAATGGTTTCCTCCTGAACTGGACAGCCTCGCACGCGCATCACTTGTGGAAAAAGCCCTCAAGCCGGGCATGCCCGGCGCAGGGGATCATTTCTGGGCGGATGTGCACCACAACTGGAACCTGGTGTGTCACGGGGGACTCTCCCTGGCGGCGCTGGCAGTGTTTGAGGAGGAGCCCGGACTGGCTGCCGCGATCCTTCACAGGGCCGTGGAAAAGATCCCGCTGGGACTGGAACCTTATGCACCCGACGGGGTGTATCCCGAAGGGCCCTCTTACTGGTTCTATGCCACCGATTACCTGACCGCTGCCATCTCTGCCTTCCGCTCTGCGCTGGGGACCGACTTCGGATTCGGCGCTGCTCCGGGACTGAAGGAGAGCGCCACGTTCAGCCGGGTGCTGGCCGGACCTTCCGGGCAATATTTCAATTATTTCGATGCCGGACTGGAAGGGTACCAATCGCTTTCACACCATGGACTGCTCTCATGGTTTGCAGCGAACACGGGCATTGACACGGATATGGATGCCTATGGTGCATTGCTTTCAAAAGAATTGAAGCAGCCTGACCAGGTGCTTCATCACCGCTTCTTCAGCCTTTATTTGCTTCATTCCGTTCTCCTGAACCAGGCACACAATGCCCCTTTTGTTCCCACTGAGATGTGGACCGGACGGGGAGACGAACCCATTTGCATCCTGCGTGATCCCGAAGGGGGGAAGGATGCATTCTTCCTGGCTGCAAAGGGTGGAAGGGCGGCGGACAACCACGGGAACATGGATGCCGGGTCCTTTGTTTTTGAGCTGAACGGCGTACGCTGGTCGGTGGATCCGGGGAACCAGAATTACAATGAGCTGGAACAGATCATGGGAAACGAACTCTGGAACCAGGCGCAGGATTCCCGCAGGTGGAGCCTGCTTACCAAGAATAATTTAGGACACAGCACGCTGACACTGAACGGTGAGTTGCACCTGGCCGATGCACGGGCGACAATGACCGGGATGGATCAGGATGGGGATGTCCCGCGGGTGACATTCGACCTGACCCCTGTGTTTGGCGGGTCCGCTCGGCAGGTCCTGCGCAGTTTCTATAAAGTGTCCGATGAAACACTCCGGGTAAGGGACCTTCTGTCATTCAGCCCTGAAACCCGAACGATTACATGGCAACTGATAACCGCTGCCGAAGTGGAGTTCGGGAGTGAACGGATGTACCTCCGGCAGGAGGGGAAAACGCTGGTCCTTCAGGTGGATTCTTCTGCCCCTTTCAGGGCCGCTGTCGTTCCCCTTTCTCCGCCACCCCTCTCCTGTGACAAAGATATCCCGGGTTTGAAACGGCTGGAGGTACAATTCGACAGGACCGATTTCCCGGGCGATTCGGGAGAGATCGTGGTGGAGCTTTCGGGCATGGAAGGCAGCCATTCCTTCAAAAAACCAACTTCAGACATATGATGATCCCATTCGAGGAATACATGAAAGACAACCTGGTCCTGCTCGACGGGGCCATGGGTTCCCTGATCTACCAGAAGGGTGTGTTCATTGACAAATGTTACGACGAGCTAAACCTTTCACGGCCCGATCTGATCCGGTCCATCCACGAGGATTATGTCCGGGCTGGTGCAAAGGTCATCGAAACCAATACGTACGGGGCCAACCGCTTCAAGCTGGGGGCCCACAACCTGGCCGGAAAACTCCGTGAGATCAACCTTGCCGGGGTGACCCTGGCCCGGGAGGCGGCGGGTGAGGTTGCATACGTGGCGGGATCCATGGGACCCGGAGGAGTGGAGATCGAGCCCTGGGGGGATACCGGCCTGGAAGAGGTTTTTGATGCCTATACCGAACAGGCAGGCATCCTGGCAGAAGGGGGTGTGGACCTGTTTATCCTGGAGACCTTCCAGGATATCAGGGAGATGGAGCAGGCCATCCGTGCGGTGCGCAGGACAGGCGACCTGCCTGTGGCGGCCATGATGACCGTCAATGAGGACGGCAAAACAAGATACGGGGTGGATATCGGTGACATCGCCTACCGGCTGGCAAAATCCGAAGCCACCCTGATCGGGCTGAACTGTACCGTGGGTCCCAAACCCATGCTGGATTTTGTGGAAACATTGATCAACCATTCCGGCAAACCTGTCTGCATCATGCCCAATGCGGGAAGGCCCCAGTATACGGACGGCAGGATGATCTACATGAGCACCCCGGAGTATTTTAAGGTGTACACCAAGAGATTCATCGAAAAGGGAGTCCGGATGATGGGTGGATGCTGCGGAACCACACCCGAACACATCAGGTTGATGGCCGACGCCCTGGCCATGAAACAGACCCGAATCCAGCACTCCCTGAAGATCGGACTGAGACCGGTGACCGGAGAGCCGTTGCCCGAACCTGTAAGCATGGAAAAAAAATCCAGGCTCGCCGCCAGGCTTGCCTCGGGGGAGAGGGTGGTGCTGGTGGAGATGGTTCCCCCCAGGAGCACGGACATCAGCAAACAGATCGAAGGGGCCAGGCTCCTGCTTGACCACAGGGTGGATGCCGTGAACATCCCGGACGGACCCAGGGCATCGGCGCGGATGACGGGGCTCTCGCTGGCCGTGCTGATCCAGAACCAGGTGGGGATCGAAACCGTGATCCACTATACCTGCCGGGACCGCAACCTGCTGGGCATGCAGTCCGATCTGCTGGGTGCCACGGCCCTGGGGATCAGGAATATTCTGGCCATCACGGGCGATCCTCCCATGATTGGTGATTATCCCCAGGCAACCGCTGTGTTTGACATCGATTCGGTGGGACTGGTGCATCTGATCAACAACCTGAACCACGGGATGGATG
>DSDZ01000498.1 GCA_011048475.1 Bacteroides sp.
ACAGTATATCATGGGTTTGACCAGGAGTTCACCTTTGAACCGGCAGAGGGTTATGAAGTATCGGATGTAGTGGTGGATACGGAGAGTGTGGGAGCAGTATCGAGTTATACCTTCAACAACGTGACGGCCCACCACACGATTTCTGTGACCTTCGTCCTGAAGACCTACACGATCAATGCGAGTGCAGGGGAGGATGGTGCGATTGATCCGTCTGGTCCCATACCGGTGGCGCATGGGAGCAGTCAGACATTCACCTTTGAGCCGGATGAGGGTTATGAGGTATCTGTGGTCAGGGTGGACGGAACCACGCAACCGTTATCTGACAGTTACACGTTTACCAATGTGACGGCCAACCACACGATCTCGGTCACCTTTGCACTGAAGACCTACACGATTACCGCGAGTGCGGGCGAGAACGGAACGATCAGTCCCTCGGGTGCCACTCCGGTGACCCATGGAAGCAACCAGACATTCACGTTCATTCCGAATGTGGGTTACGAGGTATCGGGAATCACCGTGGATGGAACCACCAGACCTGTTGCCGACAGCTATACTTTCACCAATGTGACGGCGGACCACACCATCTCGGTCAGTTTTGCACTAAAGACCTACACGATCTCAGCGAGTGCGGGAGCCGGAGGGAGCATTACGCCTACCGGGGAGGTGGTGGTGAATCATGGATCCAGCCGGACTTTCACCTTTACTCCGGCCACGGGTTATGAGGTATCGGGAATCCTGGTGGACGGGAACCCGGAACCTGTAGCCGACAGTTACACGTTCACAAACGTGACAGAGGATCATTCGATTTCGGTCAGCTTTGCTCTGAAGACTTATACGATCGATGCATCGTCAGGGCTGCATGGATCCATTGATCCAGAGGGTCTAATACAGGTTACCCATGGGGACGACCAGACATTCACATTTATCCCCGATGAAGGGTACAGGATATCTTCGGTGGAGGTTAATGGGATTGAAATCTCCAATCCCGGCAACAGCTATACGTTTGAGAACGTACAGGATGACCATACAATCGAGGTTTTCTTCACTTTGAAGACTTACACCATCGAAGCGAGTGCGGGGGAGAACGGATCGATCATTCCTTCGGGTTCCACAACGGTTTACCATGGATTTGACCAGACGTTCACATTTGCGCCGGCCACGGGTTACGAGGTGTCAGGGATCCTGGTGGACGGGGAACCGGAACCTGCAGCTGGCACTTATACATTTTTCGATGTGACGGAGGATCATACGATCTCTGTCACCTTTAAGCTAAAAACCTATACGATCAATGCGAGTGCAGGAGAGGATGGTACGATTGATCCGTCTGGTCCCACACCGGTGACGCACGGGAGCAGCCAGACATTCACCTTTTACCCGGATGAGGGTTACGAGGTATCTGTGGTCAGGGTGGACGGTGTAACGCAGCCTGTATCGGATAGTTACACATTTACCAATGTGACGGCCAACCACACGATCTCGGTCAGCTTTGAGCTGAAGACCTACACGATCACAGCGAGTGCGGGCGAGAACGGAACGATCAGTCCCTCGGGTGCCACACCGGTGACCCACGGGAGCAGCCAGACATTCACCTTTACCCCGAATACAGGTTATGAGGTATCGGGAATCACCGTAGATGGAACCACCAGACCTGTGGCAGACAGTTACACGTTCACGAATGTGACTGCCAACCATACCATCTCGGTCAGTTTTGCACTGAAGACCTACACGATCACTGCGAGTGCGGGACCGAACGGGTCGATCAGTCCCTCTGGCTCAACGACGGTGGACCATGGTTCCAGCCAGACTTTTACATACGCTCCGGCAGAGGGATATGAGGTGAATGAGGTTCGGGTGGACGGCGTCAGGGTTGACTCGCTATCCAGTTACACATTCAACAATGTCACGGCCGATCATACGATCTCGGTCACCTTCTCGATCAAAACCTACACCATCACTCCGGGTGCAGGGCCCAACGGGACGATCAGCCCTGCGGTACCCACCATCGTGAATCATGGATCCAGCCAGCGATTCAACTTTCTCCCTGCCGAAGGGTATGAGGTGGTTAATGTCCGGGTGGACGGAACAAGCGTTGACTCACTTTCCGGCTACACATTTATCAACGTGGTTTCCAACCATACCATCACGGTTGCTTTCGCCATAAAGACCTATACAATCATGCCGGTAGCCGGACCACATGGAAGCATCAATCCATCAACTCCCGTAACGATTGATTACGGGGATGATCAGACATTCACCATTACACCTGATCCGGGGTATGAGATCGAAGATGTACTGGTTGATGGAGAAAGTGTGGGTGCAGTGTCCAGCTATACATTCACGGATGTGACCGAAAATCATGCGATCCAGGCCCAATTCATTAAAATCGTTGATATCATTGCCGTTTCCATCCCCAATGCCACGATGAAGATCGGGGATGTGATCCCGGTTACCATCACTGTTGTGAATGATGCGGGAATTGGTTATGTACTCCTTTCAGGCACCATTGGGGGCTATCCGCTATATGGTTTTCAGCGTACCTCTGCTACCACCTACCTGGCGAATTTTGACATTACCGAAGGAGGAAACAGTTACCGGGCGGATCAAAACATTCCCGTATCGAATCTCGTGATCTCCGACGGGACGATCCAGAGTGAACCATATAATCTGCCGATTAGCCAGAACAATGACCTGCTGGATGCGGAATTGCCTGTCGTGGAATCGATGACGGCCGTGGCGGGCGATTATAAGATCGGTGATGAGGTGGTCATCAATATCGAAACAGATGGGACGGGATATGAATTATTGCCGGCTTCTTCCGTCAACGGGACACCTGTGACCGCTTCAAATGTGGAGTTCACTGCAGTCGGGGGGAACAATTACAGGCTCACCTACACGGTGCTGCAGGGGGATCCGGATGTGAGGGCCGGAGAACTGGTTGTCAGTGTGGTATTTGCGGAACCTTCAGGAAATATCGGGTCTGCATACTCCACCCTGGCGAATCCATCGCAGGTTACCATTGATGCACATCCTCCCGTAGTGAACCGCATGGAGGTACCCTCTGTGGAAGTGGGGGTGGGCGGCACGGTACAGGTGACCATCACGGCCGACGGTACCGGGTATGATGCCATGAGCGGCACGGTGATCAACGGTGTGCCATTCAGTTCCTCCAGGATCACATTTTCAGAAGTTTCGGGCGGATTGTATGAATTATCCTACATCGTAGACGGTGCTGACAATGAAGTTTCCCCGGGGAATCTTCAGGTGACCCTGGTCATGTCGGACCCGGCCGGAAATCAAAGCCAGCCTTACAACGTGCTGCAAGCGAACTCTTTGGAAATCTACACGGATCTCCCCACAGCGGTCCTGGCCGGAACCCCTGATGTTTGCGAAGGGGAGGAAGCTGAACTAACCGTGTACCTCAGCGGAAGATCCCCCTGGGGCATCGATCTTTCAGATGGGACCACCACCACATCATTTGATGATATTACCTCTTCTGAGTTTGGGGTGCAGATATCGCCTGATAAGACCACCACTTACAGGGTTACCACCGTCAGGGATGTGAACGGGGTGACCAACACGGGCAGCGGTGATATCCAGGTGTTCGTATATGAAAAGACGCCTGTGGAGATCATCAACCTGGCTGCGGGATACAGTGTGGATGACGATCCCGTGAAGCTGCAGGCCAATGTTCCCGGGGGCGTTTTTTCCGGACCGGGCGTATTCAGTTCCACGGGATATTTTGATCCGGGCACGGCAGATACGGTGAATTCGCCGCATACCATCTATTACACATACGTAAACGACAATGGGTGTGTGAGCGTTGCGAGCAAACGGGTCTTTGTTCTGGGAGCGCAGGGTGACATTTTCCTGCCCGGTAAATTTGTATGTGATGATTCCGAACCTTTCGAGGTATCCGCATTCAACGTGGCCGGAGTGACAGGTTCATTTACCCTTTTAAATGCCGGCGGTCAGTCTGTCGGGGGACTGACGGATCATGGGGATAACTCGGCCACGGTGAATCCGGCAGTGCTGTCTGCCGGAACCTACACTGTAGTATATGAATACTTTGATCAGGTGACCCTGCACCTGAGGGAGACATTCATCGTGGAGGCGGTCCCCGTCCCGGTAATCACCTCGCCGGATGAAGCAACATTCTGTCAGAACAGTCCCCCGGTGTCACTGGAGGCCAGTGTTCCCGGGGCGCTTTTCAGCGGTCCGGGTGTGATGGGGAATGCATCGGAAGGATTCATGTTTGATCCCGCTCAGGCCAGGCTGGGGGGAAATCCCATCACCTGCACGGTGATGACCGAGAACGGTTGTTCCAGGAGCACAGGTATGGATGTCCTGGTAAGGTTTGCTCCGGAGGTCCAGTTCTCCCTCGGTGATGCCTGTATTTCCCAGGATGGAGAGAATGTAACCTTCAGTAACCAGACAGGCGGTAAGATCATGGTGGCGAACTGGGACTGGGATTTCGGTGATCCGGCCAGCGGTCAGAACAATCACAGCAGTGAGATTGAACCGAAACATTTTTACACAACGGCGGGACCCAGGAGCATCTCCCTTACCGCCACCACCACTGAAGGATGTGTGGCGGAATACGTGCTTGATACAGTGATCCGGCACAATCCTGTGGCCGATTTCACCTGGATCAGCGACTGTTATTTTGAAGGTTCCGGAACAAAATTCATAAACCTGACCGAACCTGGAACCGCATCCTCCGACACAATGATCTGGACCTTCAGATCCGGCACGGGTGAGGTCCTGGATGAGATCGGAAGCCGCTCCATTTCGGACACGGTCAGCTATCTGTTTGCAGATGCGGACAGCTTCATGGTGGACCTGTATGCTTTGAACGAAGGGGGATGCACCGATATGGTATCGAGAGAGATCGTCCTCAGACCCACCGTGCAACTGAAGGACCAGGGATACGAAGAACCGTTTGATGAATCGGCTGGGATGTGGACCGTGCATGCAGAAGACGGTGTGTCGAGCTGGGTGTGGGAGGTTCCTGATTTTAATGGCTATCAACAGGATGAAAGTGACAGGGCATGGTTCACCAGGCTGCCTTCGGGAATAGCCGGATACCTTGAGAGGTCGTGGGTACAGAGTCCCTGTTTTGATTTTTCAGGCACAGAGCACCCCCTGATCAAACTGGATATCATGCGGAGTTTCGTTCCCAATTATTACGGGGCTGTGCTGCAGTACCAGGATGTGAGGGAAGAGGGATGGAAAACAGTCGGGGAGAACACTTCCGGGGTGGAATGGTACACCGGGAATCAGATTGTTTTTCAACCCGGGGGCAGCAATGTGGGCTGGGGGATGAAAGTTTTTCAGCCGGATACGGCCTGGGTCTCCGCCATCCATGACCTGGATACACTCGCGGGGAATCCCGGCGTCACTTTCCGCATAGCCCTGGTGACAAACGGGATGCAGGGGGTTGGGAACCAGGGATTTGCTTTTAATAACCTGGCCATCACCGAGCGTTCCAAACGTTCCGTCATGGAATATTTCACCAATTCGGGTGACGAGAACGCAACCTCGACGGACAGGCTCGTGGATTCCCTGGGATCCCGATATTCAGAAGTCATGGTTGACCTTCAGTATCACATGGACTACCCGGAGCTGGATCCCATGCATGAAAACAACCCCTATCCTTCCAACACCAGGTCCTTCTTCTATGGCATCCGTGAGGTCCCTTATGCCGTGGTGGACGGGGGAGAGGTGCCTGACAAACGGTTCAATTTCTCGGACCTGAAAAGTGCTCCGGATGCAGAATATGTCAGGCTGCTTTCCCTGGAGATCCCCACATTCGACATTGATCTTTCCGCGGAGTGGATGGACGACCGTTGCAGGATCACCACCCTTGTAACCTGTGAAACGGATCATTATGAAGAATATATCCAGCTCTACCTCGTGGTGTTCGAGTCTTCCGTTACAGCCTATACGGGAGGCAACGGCGATACCCATTTCCGGAATGTGGTGCTCGACATGGTTCCCACCCCTGCAGGGAAATTGCTGGGAGGTGACTGGGAAGCCGGCGTGACGGATACAGTGGCGAATACCTGGTTCTATGCCGATTACGTGGAAGATGTCAAAGACCTGGGGATTGCAGCATTTGTCCAGGACCGGATCACGGGACGGATCCTCCAGTCAGCCGTGACCTATTTTGAAAAGGTTACCGGAACAGATCAGAAACCGGTCGTTGAGCAGAGAGCGTTGAATGTGTATCCGAATCCGGCAAAGAACAGTTTCTTTGTCAATCTTGGCCGGACCACCGAAGTTGCCGGAAGATTTGACCTGCTGGATATGAACGGCAGGATAGTCCTTACCGAGCATGTCCCGCCCGGTTACCAGATCTGCCGGATCGACATCCAGCATCTGGACCGTGGCATGTATATCCTCCGCTGGCATGAACCGGGACGAAAACCTGCTTTCCGGAAGATCGTGAAATCGGAGTAAAAAAGAATGGACCGGGTATCCCGCGAATTCCAGATCTTTGTCAAACCGGTGGGCTCCCTGTGCAACATGGCCTGCCGGTATTGCTATTACCTGGAAAAGGAACAGCTTTATCCCCGGGCAGCCCGGTTTCGCATGTCCCCGCAACTTCTCGGGGAATACATCCGGCAACACGTGGAAACCTCCACCGAACCGCTGATTGCTTTTTCCTGGCACGGGGGAGAGCCCACCATGGCCGGGCTGGATTATTTCAGGAAGATCGTTGAGATCCAGAAAACACTTTGTCCCCCGGGTCGACGCATTGTGAACGGGATCCAGACCAACGGAACCCTGCTGGATGATGCCTGGTGCAGCTTTTTTGCCAGAGAGCAGTTCACGGTGGGAATCAGCGTGGACGGTCCCCGCGAGTTGCACGATCATTACCGCTGCGACAAAAAGGGGAGGTCCACTTTCGGGCGTACCATGAACGGATTCCGGCTCCTGAGCAAACACGGCGTTGCCTGCGAGATCCTCTGCGTGGTCAATGCAATAAATGTGAGGCACCCCCTGGAGGTTTACAGGTTTTTCAGGGAACTCGGGGCCGGGTTTATCACCTTCCTCCCGCTGGTGGAAAGGGACCGGGATTCCGGGTCAGGGGTCAGCGGCAGTTCGGTCCCTTCCGAAGCATTCGGGGATTTTCTGATCGCCGTTTTCGATGAATGGAAGACGTGGGATATCGGCCGGGTGAAGGTGCAGATCTTCGAGGAGGCTGTCCGGACCGCATTCGGACTGGAGCATACGCTCTGCATATTTAAAAAAACCTGCGGGGGGGTCCCGGTGGTGGAATACAACGGGGATTTTTATTCATGCGACCACTTCGTGGATGAGGAACACCGGCCGGGAAATATCAGGGAGCGGAACCTGGCAGAATTGCTGGACTGTCCCGGGCAGCAGGCATTCGGCAGGGCCAAACGGGAATCACTCACCCGTTATTGTCTTGCCTGTGAAGTGCTGGACATGTGCAACGGGGAGTGTCCGAAAAACCGTTTCGTAAAAACCCCTGACGGGGAAGAGGGGCACAACTACCTGTGTGCCGGTTACAGGAAATTCTTTAACCACTGCCGCCCTTTCGTGGAGGAGGTGTCGAGGGTCTGGAAAATGCGTCAGCCTCCAGGAGTTTCTCCCTGAAGAAGGCGATGGTCCGTTTCCAGGCCAGTTCGGCCGCTTCTTTGTGGTACCGTCCCGGGTTGGAGTCGTTGTTGAAGGCGTGCTGCGCGCCTTCGTAAATGAAGATCTGGTATTCCACCCCGGCCTTTTGCAGGGCTTCCTCAAACGCCGGGATCCCGCTGTTGATCCGTTCATCCTCCCCTGCATAGTGGAGCATGAGACCGGCTTTTATGTTCGGCACATCTTCCGGGTCGGGCTGGCTGCCGTAGTAGGGAACCGCCGCATCCAGTTCGGGGGCACGCACGGCCACTTGGTTGGTCATCCCGCCGCCCCAGCAGAATCCGGTGCATCCGACCTTCCCGTTGGTCAGGGGATGGGTGTCCAGGTATTTGACCGCGGCCACGAAATTTTCCACGGTCTCCTCCCGGTCCAGTTCACGCATCATCGTGCGGCCCCGGTCCTCGTCGTCCTCCGGCGTTCCGCCCAGGGGCGACAATGCATCGGGTGCCAGCGCCAGGAAACCTTCCCTGGCCATGCGCCGGTTCACATCCAGGATATGGGGGACCAGCCCCCTGTTCTCATGGATCACGATCACCCCGGGGAGTTTTTGTTCCACCAGGGGTCTTGCCAGGTAAGCGCGCACCTCCCCCTTCGGGCCCTGATAGGTGATGAATTCGGTATGCAATTGCGGATCATCACCTGCCGGGATCCCGGCATAGAGCTGGTTCTTTTCCAGGATGGAAAGCCAGGATACAGCTGCGGCAACACCACCGGCCATGAAAGTGAGCTTCCGCAGAAATGTCCGGCGATCGAGTCCTCCGGACCTGTAACGGGCATAAAGTTCCTTGATTTTTGGGTCCATAACAGTCATGTTTGGGTTGACGGATGGTTGGATATTATCAAATATACAAAAGTTAAGAATGCCCGTCCAGAGGTTTTTCATATTTTAGTATCAGATGGAAAACTCATTTTAATCGCCGGATGATGAAAACAAATCGCAGAACATTTATCAGAAATTCAGCCGCAGGAGCAGCAGCTCTCGGGCTGACTTCCGTATTTCCGACCCTGCACGCGGGGATCCTGGGTGCCAATGAAAAACTGGTCTGCGGGGTGATCGGTGTGAACGGAATGGGATTTGCCGATCTGAGGGCATTCCTTCAACAACCGGGCACGGAGTGTGCGGCATTGTGTGATGTGGATGATAATGTGCTCCAGGAACGGATCGCAAATGTACGGGAGATCCAGGGGAAAGCACCCACGGGATACCATGATTTCAGAAAACTGCTGGAACACCCGGGGCTGGATGTGATCATCATCGGGACGCCCGATCACTGGCATACACTTCCTTTCGTGTACGCTGCCCAGGAGGGATATGATATCTTCTGCGAGAAGCCGCTGGCCAATTCCATCGAAGAGTGCAACCTGATGGAGGCTGCGGTGAAGCGTTATGGAAATGTGGTCCAGGTGGGACAATGGCAGCGAAGTGATCCCCACTGGCAGGATGCCATCGCCTACGTACACTCGGGCAAACTGGGCAAGGTCCGTTCGGTGAGGGCATGGTCATACCAGGGATGGATGAAATCTGTTCCCGTGGTTCCGGATTCGCCGGTCCCCGCCGGAGTGGATTACGATTTCTGGCTGGGACCCGCACCGGACCGTCCCTTCAACAGGAACCGGTTCCACTTCAACTTCCGGTGGTTCTGGGACTATGCGGGAGGGATGATGACCGACTGGGGGGTGCATATCATCGATTATGCGCTTTTCGGGATGGAACAGACCGCTCCCAGATCGGTCATGTCCATGGGAGGGAAATTTGCCTATCCCGATGATGCCTGTGAAACACCGGATACCCAGCAGGCCATCTATGAGTTTGACGGGTTCACCCTGTTGTGGGACCATGGGATCGGGATTGACGGTGGGTATTACGGACGTTCACACGGAGTGGGTTTTGTGGGGAATGACGGCACCCTGGTGGTGGACCGTAACGGATGGGAAGTGATCCCCGAACCGAAGGAGGGAAATCCCACCCTGGAAAGGGTTGACCTGGTCCAGGGTGAAGGAAAGGGACTGGAGAACCACATGGCCAATTTTATTGCGGCTATCAGAGATGGTGCATCACTGAACTGCCCGGTGGAAATTGCCGCGGGGGTGGCCCGCACGTGCCACCTGGGGAACATCGCCTTCAAGACAGGAAGACGGCTGTACTGGGATGCCGGGCAGATCAGCTTCGTAAACGATCCCGAAGCAGATCGCTACCTGGCGCCCTCTTACCGGGCACCCTGGAGCCTCCCGGTTGTATAGGCCATGATCACCCCGGGCCGGGCAGTCCACCACCGCTGACCACCTTACCCGGGTTATGTATTTTACTTCAAACGGATCCGCATCAGGTACATGTCTGCCGTCATGTACAGGTATTTCCCTTCTTTGTCCAGCGTGCAGTTGGAGGTGGCCTGACCGGTGCGAATGGTTCCCAGGTGTTTGCCCTCCGGGGTGATGATCCATACCCCGCCGGGACCGGTGGCAAAGATGATCCCGTCACCCCGTACCTCGAGTCCGTCGGGCGAGCCCCGGTCGATTCTGGCTGCCTCACCGGCATCCACGAACACCCTCCCGCCGGCCAGCGATCCGTCCGCCGCAAGTTCATACACCATCCAGAAAGACTGCTCCCCGCCTCCCGAGTTTGCCACGTAGAGCAGGCTTTCGTCCGGCGAGAACCCAATCCCGTTGGGAGCGGAAAGCTCATCGGTGAGCAGTTCCACCTCCCCAACCGTATTCACCCTGAATACCCCGGTGAAGTCCATTTCCCTCCGGGGATCGTTGTAACGCAGTTCCATCCCGTAGGCGGGATCGGTGAAGTACAGGTCGCCTTTGCTGCTGTAAACAGCGTCGTTGGGGGAGTTCAGCCGTTTCCCCTGCCAACGGTCGGCCAGGGTAACAAAAACAGGTGCCGGATCCTCCAGCGGGGCATCCATGCGTGCCATCCGGCGGTCGCCGTGCTGGCAAAGCACCAGCCGGCCCCGGCTGTCGAGCAGGAGCCCGTTGGAGCCGGTCTCCCCGCCCCGCGCAATGGTATCGGTGTACCCCGAGGGCTTCAGGTACAGCTGCAGACTGTCCCTTTCCGACCAGCTGAAGATGCTGTTGTTGGGGATATCCGAAAAGATCACCATCTCCTGGTCGGGAAGCCACAGGGGGCCTTCGGACCATTCAAAGCCTTCCGCAATGATCTCCGGCCGTACATCCGGCGCAATGATCTCATCCAGGGCGGGATCCAGCCGTTCCACGGAACCGGTCACCGGATATTGTTTTCGGGGGGAGGTGTCTTCGCTTACGTTTTTTCCGGGATTCCCGGTTCCGCACGAAACAAGAAAGACGGCCAGCACGACCGTCGGGCTGACCAGCAGGCCCGGTTTGCTGAGGCATACATTTTTCATATACATCATTTTTAAGGGGAAAGGAATTGCTTTCATCTGAATACAGTTTTTTTTATGGGGGATTTATGATGCAACATGGGTTTCCTGTTCAGCGGATCTGAGCCATTCGACCGTTTGCCTGATCCCCTGCCGCAGGCCGGCGGGTTGATAACCGAGTTCCCTGATCGCCTTTTCCGAAGATACGATCCAGTTGTGGTTGTATTTACGGATCAGGCCGGGGACGATCAGCGGAGGGATCCCCGTGACACGGGCAAAGAGTTGCATGACCAC
>DSDZ01000468.1 GCA_011048475.1 Bacteroides sp.
CCTCCAGTGTCTCCCTGTTATAGCGCTTCCCGTTGCAAGTCTTGCACTGCACGTACACATCCGGCAGAAAATTCATCTCGATCGTCTGGACCCCGGCGCCTTCGCAGGTCTCGCACCTGCCACCCCTGACATTGAAGGAGAACCTGCCGGCCTTGAATCCCCGGACCTTTGCATCGGGGGTCTGCTCGAACAGTTTCCTGATGTCGTTGAACACACCCGTATAGGTGGCCGGATTGGACCGGGGGGTGCGTCCCAGGGGCGACTGGTCCACCTCGATGACTTTGTCGATGTGCTCCAGTCCGGCCAGCGCTCCGTATGGGAGAGGGTCCCTGTTTGATCGGTACAGCTGCTTGCTGATGATGGGGTGCAGGGTCTCATTGATCAGGGATGATTTCCCGCTGCCGCTGACCCCGGTAACACAGATAAACACTCCCAGCGGGAAATCCACATCCACGTTCTTCAGGTTGTTCCCGGAGGCCCCCGTCAGCCGGAGCACCTTCCCGTTCCCTTTTCTCCGCGCGGCGGGGACCGGGATCTCCCTGGTCGCATTCAGGTATTCTGCGGTCAACGATTTTCCGGTCAGTATCTGTGCCGGTGTGCCGGATGCCACCAGTGCTCCCCCGCACCGCCCGGCACCCGGTCCCAGGTCCACGATGTGGTCGGCCGACAGGATCATCTCCCGGTCGTGCTCCACCACGATCACCGAGTTCCCCTGGTCGCGCAGGCTTTTCAGGGATGCGATCAGTTTCCGGTTGTCCCGCTGGTGCAGTCCGATGCTGGGCTCGTCGAGGATGTAAAGCACATTGACAAGCTTCGATCCGATCTGCGTGGCCAGCCTGATGCGCTGGCTTTCTCCTCCGGAAAGGGAGCGTGCGCTTCGGTCCAGGGACAGGTAGTCCAGTCCCACTTCCAGCAAAAATCCCATCCTGCTGCGGATCTCCTTCAGTATATCCCTGGCAATGGTTTTCTGTCGCTCATTCAGGTGATCCTCCAGGTTGCCGAACCATCCGGCCAGGGTTCCGATGTCCATGGCGGAAAGTTCGGCAATGTTCTTCCCGTCGATCCTGAAATAGAGCATCTCCTTCTTCAGCCTTGTACCCCCGCACATGGAACAGGTGACCTTCCGGATGAATTGTTGCACATTCTTCCTGTGATTTCCCCCGCCGTTTTCACCAACCTGGTTTTGAATGAGGTGAACCACCCCATCAAAACTCAGGAAGTAATTGGATGTGGCTCCCAGCGGGGTATTGACCAGCTTTAAAGGTTCCTCGGAACCGAACAGGATGCAGTGAAGCGCCTCTTCGGGGATTTCCTTCACAGGGGTGTCAAGGGTAAAACCATGCTTGACAGCAATGGCTTCCAGCTGCCAGAAGATAAGGGCATTCCGGTAGGGACCGAGGGGGACCAGCGCCCCCCTGCGGATGCTTCTGGAATCATCCGGGATGATTTTACGGATGTCCACATCGTTGACGGTTCCCAGTCCGTTGCACAGCGGACAGGCCCCGTGCGGGGAGTTGAAAGAGAAATTGTGGGGAGCGGGTTCATGATAAGAGATCCCCGATGTGGGGCACATGAGCTGGCTGGAAAAATACCGCGGTTCGTTGCCGTCCTTCTCAAGGATCATGCTGATCCCCTTCCCCTGATTCATGGCTGTCTCCAGCGATTTTTTGAGGCGGTCACGGTCGCTCTCTCCCACCACCAGCCTGTCGATCACCACTTCAATGTTATGGTTCCTGTAGCGGTCGACCCGCATGCCCGGCACCACCTCTTTCATCTCTCCGTCCACCCTGGCGTAAATGTATCCCCGCCGCCTGATCTGCTCGAACAACTCCCTGTAATGCCCCTTTCGTCCACGGACCATGGGAGCCATCACCGAAATTTTCCTGCCGCCGAATTCATCCATGATGATCTCCAGGATCTGGTCGCGGGTATATTTCACCATGTGCTCGCCCGTCACGTGGGAGTAGGCATCGGCCACCCTGGCGAACAGGAGCCTGAGAAAATCATACACCTCGGTGATGGTCCCCACCGTGGACCTGGGATTCCGGTTGGTGGACTTCTGCTCGATGGAGATCACAGGGCTCAGTCCCGTGATCCTGTCCACATCGGGCCGCTCCATGTTTCCCAGGAACTGCCTCGCATAGGCATTCATCGTCTCCATGTACCTCCGCTGTCCCTCGGCATAGATCGTGTCGAAAGCCAGTGACGATTTTCCGCTGCCGCTCAGTCCGGTGACCACGGTCAGCCGGTTGCGGGGAATGGTGACGTCAATGTTCTTCAGATTGTGCTCACGCGCACCCAGTATTTCGATAACCCTTTCCTTCATCTTCACAGGAGCCTGTATTCGCCACATCAATCCGGGTATTCCCAGGCATCGGGCCTCCGGTAACCTTTCCGGGGAAGCGTGATTTCATATGACCTGCGGGAGGGATTGTCCAGCTTGTTGTCCCGCAGCCAGGGATTGAAATATTTCAGGATTTTGTAGTTCGTTCCATGCCGGAATGCAAAATCCGCAAAGTCGGCCACCGCGCTGTCGATCACCACCGTGAAGGTGGGGACCTCCGGATAGAGATCATTCCCGGAAAGATTGAACCCGTAGGCTTCCGGGTCTTCGAAGATCAGTTTGAATGCCAGCACGCGGTACAGATACCTTGCCGTCTCCTCGTTCAACAGGAGATCATAATAGTTTCCCATTTTCTGCCGCTCGATCTCCCGGTCCACACCCCTTCGTCCCGCATTGTACGAAGCAGCCGTCATTGTCCAGTTCCCGTATTTCCCGAAGGACTCTGCCAGATAGCGGCAGGCCACCTCTGTCGACTTGACCACATGGTAGCGTTCATCAATCTCCTGGTTCACCTCGAGCCCGTATTCCAGGGCCGTCCCCCTTAGCAGCTGCCAGAACCCCACCGCCTTTGCCGGTGAGACCATCTGTGCCAGTCCGCTCTCGGCCACAACCAGGTACTTGAAATCGTCCGGAATGTTGTGTTCCTTCAGCACCGGTTCGATCTGGGGGAAATACCGGTTTGCAAGCTTGATCAGCCTGATCGTGTGGGAATGGAAATAGGTGTTTGACAACAGTTCCCTGTCCAGCGACTCCTTCACATCAAACAGGTCAAGGGGGACCGGCTCCCCGGCGAAGGTCACCCTTGCCGGGATCTCCACCCCGTACACGGCGTACCCGTCCCCGCCGGCCGGTTCCACCGCCTCCTCGTCCGTCCCTTCCGAAAATCCCGTGGCCGCCAGCATCACCGCCATTCCGACCGTAATCGTAAACAACGCAGCCATCATCCCCTGTTTGATCTTCCTTGTTTTTCGCATTTGCTCTCCCGTTTAAGCTTTATACGCATCCCGGCATGCGGGGTTCACAAAATTAAAGATTTGTTTGCATTCCCCGAGAATCATACGGGATTTCCATGGAAAAATCTTCGGCAGAAGGCCGGATCAGCGGCGGGGCGGACTGGACCCGGAACCGGGAACAGGGACCGTTTCAGAACCGGTAGTTCAGTCCCGTGTACACCCCGAGGGTGTAGGGCCGGGTGGAGGGAAGGGTCTGGTCGTTGATCGAATTGATGAAATACCTGAAGCGCGGTTCCAGGCTCAGGCTGAGGCGGTCCAGCAGGTGATAGATCACCCCCACACCGGCGTTCCCGGAATAGTTGACGGTCCTGATATTGGTCAGGTACCCGATTTCAACCTGGCCCTCTGAGGTGGGCATGGTCACACTGCTGTTCACCAGGAAGTTGGTGCTCATCCCCCCCACAAGCTGGACCTCCAGGTCGCCGTCAATCACGGAATACCTCAAGTTAAAGGGGACCTCCAGGTAGTCCAGGTTCTGCCTGATCCCCTCGTCCGCATAGACCGTTTCAGCCATATTGTCCAGGGATGCGTTCATGGCATAGAACTCATTGACCTTGTAGTTGTTCACGTAGATGTCCCCCGACTCGGACACGATATTGCCCACAGAATTGGAGACAGCCAGGATGTTGGAACTGTTGGTTTCTTCCCTGAGAGGTGCAAAATCAAATGACTTTTTAAACATCTGTATCCCGGGCGCACTGACGGCAATCCCCATCTTGTTGAAGAGGACCCCGGTTTCAAATGCCAGCCGGGAAAGGGGCCGGTAGCTTACCCTGATCCCTCCTGCGTAGGAGATGATCCCCGACTCGTGGTCACCGGTCGCCGTCATCAGCTGCTTCTCCGCATCCCTGAAACTGTAGATGGGGGAAAGTGCGGCCCCCACCGCCCATTTCGTTTTCCCTTTTTCCCGGCCGGTCACTCCAGAATCATCGGCCAGCACCTCTTCAACTGGCAGTAGGTGGGCGGGCATGGTGGTATCGGCCGTCGTTCCTGCTTCCCCTGGTTCGGGGCCCTGTTCGTTTTCATCCGTGAGGGCGGCAATGACCGTTCGCCCGCCGGTCTCTGACCGGTCCGCAGCACCGGGCACTTCCGGGATCCCGGGTGCGGCTTCCGGCGAAGTTCCGGCGGCTGACTGCTCCTCACTCTCGGACAAGCTCCCGGCGCCGGAATGTGCAATGGTTTCAGCCGGTGTAACTTCCCCGGAAGGGGAGATATCCTCCGGGGTCACCTTCCCGGCTTCCGGGGTCACTTTCCCGGCTTCCGGGGACGAAATCACTTCGCCGGAACTGTCCCGCTCCAGCTGCACCACTTCAACCGGTCCCGGAAGGTCCCGGTTCAGGAAATGGATCCCCAGTGTTACTGCCAGGGCGATGGTTGCGGCAGCCGAAAGGGCAAAGATGATCCGCCTTCTCCTGCCCGCATTCCCCAGCCGGGCCGATATGGCCGGCCAGATACTTTCCGGGGGATCCGCCCTGAAATCTCCCAGCCGGTCCTTCAGAAAACCCCTTTGATGTTTCTGTTCGTTCATTTTGTGATCGCTGAACCGTATAATTTCTTAATCCTGGACTGCAAAATGGCTCTGGCCCTTGAGAGGTTCGACTTGGAGGTTCCCACGCTGATTCCAAGTTCCCGGCTGATCTCCACATGGCTGTACCCCTCCACCGCGTACAGGTTGAACACCAGCCTGTATTTGGGGGAAAGGGTCTGGATAAGCTGAACCAGCTCTTTGGATGTTAAACTGTTGTAGATCCCGTCATCCATCTCCTCGTTCACTTCCCCTTTCAGGTCATCCACCCTTTGAAGGAACACCTGGCTCCTGTATTTCTCCAGTGCCGTATTGATCATCACTTTCCTGATCCAGCCCGGGAATGCTGCCGGATTCTTCACCTGGTCCAGCTTGCTGAACACTTTAATGAATCCCTCCTGCATGATGTCCTGCGCATCCTCCTCGCTGGATGCGTACTGCAGGCATAACCCGTACATGGCCGAAGCAAACTTCCTGTAAAGTGCTTCCTGACTCCGGGCTTTGCCCCTTTTACATTCCTTTATTAATATCTCCAGCTGATCTGCCAAGCCAGTTTTCCTCCCCTGACAAATTTATGCAAATTGGCAGGATATCACATCCCTGGTCATTCATCTACAGGATGGACCGATGCGGACAAAGGTTGCGTGTACCCGGGGTGACGCAACCAAACCCGGATAAATTCCATCTTAATACTGAACCGCGGGTGGGCACAACAATATGCCCCCCGTCGCAGTTAAAAGAATACAGTCATGAAAATTTCTGAAGAGATGAAAACAATACATGGTCTTTTTATCACTGGCATCATGACCCTGATCATTGCCACAGGATGTTCACAGGAAACGGACCCGGTGTTCACCTACAACCTGAAATCGGCCGAGGTCATCGAAACCAACAACGGATTCGGACTGGAACTGTTCCGGGAGGTGGTAGCAGATGAAGAGAAACCCAATATCATGATCTCTCCCGCCTCGGTCAGCATTGCCCTGGGGATGGCATACAACGGAGCTGAATCCGCCACGATGGAAGCCTTCGAACAGGTGCTGAACTATGAGGGGCTTACCCGCGAGGAGGTGAACGAGATCACAAAGGAGCTGATCAACGTGCTGGTCACCAATTCAAAAGGCAACCTGCTGGAGATCGCAAACTCCATGTGGTACCACGATGAGTTCCCGGTCAAACAGGAATTCATTGACCTGAATGCAAATTACTACGATGCGGAGGTCAGGGACCTGGATTTCAGGACGCTCGAAGCAATAAAGACCATCAATGACTGGGTCAGTGACAAGACACACAACAAAATTGACAAGATCATTGAATCCATTGATCCGGAGACGATGATGATCCTGATCAATGCACTCTATTTCAATTGCCTCTGGGAAACGGAATTCGATCCGGACGACACTTCCGAGCAGCCCTTTTACACCGAGGCAGGCCGGCTTTTCGAACGGGTGGAGATGATGACCGTGGAAAGCAAGTTCAACGCGGCATTCACAGAGGATTTCAGCGCCGTGGAGCTGCCTTATAAAAACGATAAGTTCAGCATGTTCCTTTTTCTGCCCGCAGAAACCTCTTCTCTCGGGGAACTTGTGGAGCAGTTGGACGGGGAAACCTGGAAAAGCTGGCTGGAGACGTTCTCCGAACGGGAAGAATTCACGGTGACCCTGCCCAAATTCAAGTTTTCATACGACCGTTCCCTGAAAGAGGACCTGGCATCCATGGGGCTCGAGATCGCCTTCACCGATGCGGCCGATTTCTCAGGGATCAGCGACATTCCACTGCTTATTTCAGAGGTGATCCACAAGACTTATATTGACGTGAACGAGGAGGGAACCGAAGCGGCGGCGGTGACCGCCATCGTGTTCGATCTCACATCCGTCATAGAGAACGACCACATCACGCTGGACCGACCGTTCCTGTTCGCGATCACCGAAAACTCCAGCAAGTCGATCCTGTTCATCGGAACGGTTTCCGAACCATCATATGAGTAGGGAGTCCCGGGAAACTGTTTTGAAAGGTGCGCAAAGCGGGTAACCTAACGCCCGCGCAGCGATTATCCCTAAATTCCTAACGCTTGCGAAGCAAGCAACCTAACTCCCCTAACGCCCGCGCAGCGGGCACTATATATGTATCACTTCCCCGTACGCCGCTGCGGCCGCCTCCATGATGGCCTCCGACATGGTGGGATGCGGGTGGACTGCTTTGATGATCTCCTCCCCGGTGGTCTCCAGCTTCCTGGCCACCACGATCTCGGCGATCATTTCGGTCACGTTGGCCCCGATCATATGGGCGCCCAGCAGTTCGCCGTATTTTGCATCGAAGACCAGTTTCACAAAGCCTTCCTTGGCCCCTGCAGCCGAAGCTTTGCCCGAGGCGGTGAAGGGAAATTTCCCCACCTTCAGCTCGTACCCGGCTTCCCTGGCCGCTTTCTCGGTCATCCCCACCGACGCCACCTCGGGACTGGTGTAGGTACAGGCCGGTGTGTTCTGGTAATCCACGGGACGGGGATCATGACCGGCAATCTTCTCCACGCAGGTGATCCCTTCGGCCGAGGCCACATGGGCAAGGGCGGGTCCGCCGACGATATCGCCGATGGCATAAATGCCGTTCACGCTGGTCCGGTAAAACTGATCCACCTTCACCCTGCCGTTTTCCACTTCGACCCCGACCTCTTCCAGGCCGATGTTTTCGATGTTGGGGGTGATCCCCACCGCCGAAAGCACCACCTCGGCCTCAACCCCCGTCTCCCCCTTGGGAGTCTTGACAACTGCTTTGCACATGTCGCCCGATGTGTCCACGCTTTCCACCGAGGAACCGGTCATCACCTTCATCTTGGATTTCTTGAACGAGCGTTCCAGCTGTTTGGAAACCTCCTCGTCCTCCAGCGGAACTACATTTGGCAGAAATTCCACCAGCGTGACTTCCGTGCCAAGGGTACTGTAAAAATATGCGAACTCGCTGCCTATGGCTCCCGAACCGACCACCAGCATTGATTCTGGCAGCTTTTCAAGGGTCATTGCCTCCCGGTATCCGATGATCTTTTTGCCATCCTGCTTCAGGTTGGGGAGCTCCCTGGACCTTGCCCCCGTGGCAAGGATGACATGGTCGGCCTCCACGATGGTGGTCCCGCCATCCCCGTCCGTCACTTCCACCTTCCCGGGCGATTTCAGCCTGCCGGTACCCTGGATGGCCTCGATTTTGTTCTTCTTGAAGAGGAACTGGACCCCCTTGCTCATCCCATCGGCAACCGTCCTGCTCCGTTCGACCATCTTTGCCAGGTCGGGACTGACCGAACCGTCCAACGCCACACCGTAATCCCCCGCATGCCGGAAATAGTCGTATACCTGTGCGCTTTTCAGCAGGGATTTCGTGGGGATGCAGCCCCAGTTCAGGCAGACTCCGCCCAGGGATTCCTTTTCCACCACGGCGGTCTTGAGTCCCAGTTGAGAGGCGCGGATGGCAGCCACATACCCTCCCGGTCCGCTGCCGATGACGATCAGATCATATTTCATGCTTGCTGGATTTTATGATTTTGTTAGCGACTATACGTGAATTTAAAATCTTGCAGCTACACGCAGGTGCTGTTATAGCCAGTTTTTATTCTTTTTTAAATACAATTCTCATTTCACCTTCATAAAGCACAAATGTATTCTCTTTCACATTAAACACCAATTTTATATCTGCAGGTTCAAATTTAAAAGTATCATTTTCATAAGCATCCATTGGTAGTTCACCCTGTCCGGTTGGTTGGGCGTATAATATGTTATCCTTTTTGGTAACACTAATTTTTAATGGGAATTTTTCATTGGAGTAAACACCTACATATTTATCCAAATCTTCGGATTTTAATTCTATCTGCTTGTCAGTTATGATTGGTTCGTTATATAACACCTTTCTAATATCGCTGACAGGTAATGTCGTGGAGGGAAGGCTGTTGTTCTGTAAAAGTATGATTGTCTTATCATTGGTCAGGTGTCTTTCAATAAATGCGGTGTAACCCGCCCAACCACCTGAATGATTTACTATTTTGCCATATTTTTCATTTTCAATAATAAACCAGCCAAAGCCATACGGATTTTCTTCTCCATCAGAAGTTTTTGATGATTGATATATTATTTTTTTATCACTTCTGTTTATAAGTTTATTAGTGTATAATGCTCTATCCCAAATTAGTAAGTCCCCAACTGTTGAGTTTACCATTCCATCCCCAACAATTCCGTCAAGATAATAAGTATAAAAAGTTTTGCCAAAACTGTCTGTTAGTACTTTGTTACCTAGACTATCTAATACATAGCCAAGAGCATAGTTTTCAACTTTCTGAGGTTTAAATCTGCTTCTATATACAAATGTATTGTTCATTTTTAGAGGCTCGAAGATGTATTGTTTCAAAAATTCTTCAAATGATTTTTTTGATGCTTTTTCAATTAATAGTCCTAGCAGTGCATATCCAGTATTGCTATATTCAAATTTCTCATCAGGTTGAAATCTTGCTTCAGGTTTATACTTTGAAAACTCATTTACAATATCTTGATTGGTTGCAAATTTGGTTTTGTCCCATTTTTCTTCAAAAAGTTCCATATAATCTGGTAACCCGCCCGTATGATTTAACAGATTCCTTACTGTAATGCTCTCGTAATCTTTAAGTTCGGGAATGTATTTTGAAATTTTATCATCATAACTTAATTTACCCTGTTTTTGAAGAATGACAATTGCCATTGCCGTGAACTGTTTTGATACAGAGGCTAACTCAAAAATAGTTTCATCATTCAATTTTCTCTTTGACGCTTCATCCGCAAAACCATAACATTGTTTAAATACTATTTTTCCTTTTTCTGCTATTAAAACATTACCATTAAAGGCATTTTTTTGATGCAGAGCTGTAAACAAACTATCCAATAAATGTATTTGAGCCGTCTGTCCAAATGATATAGTTGAAATAACTATGCCAATAATTATACTTATTTTTTTCATGTTGTTCTGTTCTAAAATTGGCTATAATAACGGAAAATGGTCAGGGTTTAGTTTTTTCCTGCCCGCCTGAATCCATCTGTTGAAAAAAGAGGTCAAAGAAACCGGGTACACTCTCTGAGGCAATTCCGTTGGGTGAGTTCTGGAGGAATGCGATCCCTGTTTTTTCCTCCGGGCAGAACGCGATCTCCGCCCGGTAACCCCGGACGTACCCCCCGTGGTACACGATCTTTCTTCCCCGGTAATGATAGATCCTCCAGCCCAGGCTGTAGTGTCTTTCGCTGATCGGTCCCCACGCCCTGGTGTAGACCGCCTTCAGAGGCGTGTATATGACCGGCGTTGCGAGCTGACGGCATACCGTATCGGGGAAAATCTCCCCCCGGTTCCCGAGCAGGGCAAGCAACCATTGCCCCATGTCGTCAATGCTGGCATTGATCCCCGCGGCGGGGAGCACATTATAGTACCCTTCATGGAGGTCCAGCGGGATATAGCCGTTTTTCCCCCTCACATGCGGATAAGCCACATTGTACGAGTGTCCCAGATCGATCCTGCCGGCCGACGCATCCTTCATTCCCAGCGGATCGAAGATCTTTTCATCCATTAGCTGTGTAAAAGGGGTGCCCGAGGCCTGCTCCGCAATCGGTGCGAACATGCTGAAAACCACGTTCTGGTATCCGTAGAGCGACCCGGGAGCCGCCGAGATATCCACCTCATGAAGCCTTTCAATGATATTCCCGAGAGGCTCGCCGGCTTCCACCAGGTTGTCATAGGCATGGGGAACCAGACCCGAGGTGTGACTCAGGATATGGCGGATGGTAAGTTCTGCGGTACTGGCCGAATCCTTCAGCCGGAACCCGGGCAGGTAAGTCACCACCCTGTCGTCAAGGAAAAGAAGCCCTTCGTGCTCCAGCAGACAGGCCAGTGCGCCGGAAAATCCCTTGGATACTGAGGCCAGCCTGAAGACGGTTTGACTGTTCACCTTCGCATTGCCGCCTTTCCTCCTCACGCCATGGGTCCCGGTGGCCACCACCCGGCCGTCGTGCACGATGGTGAATGCGGCACCCACCGTCTGCGTGCTGTCCAGGATCCTGCCCAACCGGAGGGTGTATTCCCGAATGGCTCCAAGCGCGGGTGTGGTCTCCTCTGCGGACAACGCGGGTTCTGCCCCGGGGGACTCCTTATTTCGCAGGGCGGTTTCCGGGAGTCCGGGAGAAATTTCCGAGCCTGAATGCAACAGGATCGAAATGATCCCGATCACCAGGATCAGGATGAATGCAAAAATCCATCTAAAATGCCCTTTCATGCGCATGCCTTTCTTCCCGTGTCCACAATCATCATCAGCTGCAAAACTACAATTATAACGAAAAACCAATCTGACTTTTTATGCACAAAATTGTCC
>DSDZ01000465.1 GCA_011048475.1 Bacteroides sp.
GCGGGAGCGGGACTCTGGGATGAAGCCATTTTTGTGCTCGAAGAATTGTATCCGGGTGGGGACGACCTACGAAACGCTAATCCGATGGCCTATTATTTCCTGGGTCATTTCTGGCTGCAGAAGGGGGAGGAACAGGAAGCCCTGGCCTGTTTTAAGCGGGCCGCGGAACAATCCCCAGATTACTGTTTTCCATTCCGGCTGGAATCGATCGGGATCCTGGAGGAGGCACAAGCTTTGAATCCTGCGGATGCAAGGGCTCCTTTTTACCTGGGGAACCTGCTGTTTGACATGCAGCCCGAACGGGCCCTTCGTGCATGGGAGAGATCCGTGGAACTGGATGATACCTACTGGCTTGCCCACAGGAACCTGGGGATGGCCTATGACAGGGTGGAGCAGAATCCTTCCCTGGCAGTCGGCCACTACCTGGAAGCCATCAAACTGAAACCGGATGACCAGCGGCTGTTGTACGAACTGGACCTGATCCGGGCCGCCGCAAGGGAAGATCCCGGCACCAGGCTGGAATTGCTCGCCCGGCACCATGATGTGATTGCAGACAACCATGTTTCCGATGCCCTTGCCCGGGAGGTGATGCTGCTTGTCCAGCTCGGCCGATATGAGGAAGCCCTGCAGGTGATGGAAGAAAACAAATTCAAGCAATGGGAAGGGGTCAGCAAGGCCTACAACTCATACGTGGATGCCCATCTGTTCCTGGGATGGAGACTGATGCAGGAAGGCAAATACGAGGAGGCGCTGAAACATATGCAGGATGCCGGTAAGTTCCCGGACTATATGATGGTGGCCAAACCATACCGGGGAGGGCGCTCGGCCGAGGTCCACTTTTTCACCGGAACGGTATACGAGGCCATGGGCAAGGCCAGGCAGGCCCGGGAACATTACCAGGTCTGTGTGGAGGAAAGGCAGAACCTATCGCTGGACGGGAACCATTTTTACAGGGCGATGGGACTTCAGAAGCTGGGAATGGAAAACGAGGCCGGCGGGATATTTGAAGATCTGATTGCCCTGGGAGAGCAGCGGCTTGGTTCCACGGAAGCAGATTTCTTCGCCAAATTCGGAGAAAGGGAAACCGCCGATGATAAAATGGCCGAAGCCTGTTACCTGATCGGACTGGGTTGCATGGGTAGGGGTGACAATGACCGGGCAGCCCGGATGTTCTCCGAGGCTGTGAGGCTGAATATCAACCATGTATGGGCTGCGAAATACCTGGATCAAATCCAAAACTGACCGGATAAATGGGTATCACCAGAAGAAATGCCATCAGGATCCTGGGCGCTGGCAGCCTGGGGGTGCTGTACGGGGGATTCTCGCACCCCCGGGGGGGAAACAGGCACATCATCACCCTCAGCTTTGATGACGGATTTGAGAAATCCAGCATCAAAACCGCCGAGATCTATGAAAAATACGGTCTTTCCAGCTGCATCAATGTGATCGCAAATGCCCACCGGAGGGGATCAGACCTTCCCGATGAATACCACCGGTGGCCGGTGGGGGACTTCACCCTGTGGAATGAGCTGAAGCGCAGGGGACATGAGATCATGCCCCATGGCTATCGGCATGCCAACCTGGCGGAACTGCCGCTTGAGGAAGCGAAGGTCCTGGTTAACAAATGCATTGATGTATTTAACGAAGAGCTGGCGGATTTCCGGGCAGAGGAATCCGTGTTCAACCTGCCGTACAATGCCTCCACCCCGGAACTGGAGGAATGGCTGGGGACAAAATTCCGCGCCATACGCACCCGTGGAGATGCGGTGAATCCCCTTCCCTTTGAGGGACTCTTCAGGCTGGGGTGCACCTCGTACGGACCGGAAAGCATTGACGATCATCTCTTGGAAACCATCGATCATTTCCTGGCGGGCCCGTCCGGATGGCTCGTATACAACACCCACGGGCTGGATGACAAGGGCTGGGGTCCGCTCAGTTCCGGACTGCTGGACGAACTGCTGGACAGACTCGGTGGCATGGACGGTGTGGAAGTGCTCCCCGTGATCCCCGCGCTGGATTCCTGATGACAAGGATCATGAAGCACTCCGGCAGGTCCGGGACAATACTTCATTTCTGTTGTTCAAAAGCCATTATATGAAACAAAGATATCTGAGAAGCACAGTGCTTGCGGGCATCATGGCATGTGCCATGCTCCTTGCGGGCTTCCGCGAACCAAACCGGGAGTGGACCTGTGATGTGGTCGTTTACGGGGCTACTGCAGGGGGGACCATCGCGGCAATTGCCGCTGCCTGGGAGGGAGCGGAGGTAATCCTGGTGGAGCCGGGCAGGAACGTGGGAGGGATGGTCACGGGGGGATTGTCGCATAATGATTACGGGGACAGGAGCGTGATCGGGGGAATGGCGCTGGAATTCTACAGGAAGGTGGCCGAACATTACGGGAAACCGCTTTATTACTGGCGAGGACCCGAACCGCATGTGGGAGAACAGATCTTCATGGAATGGCTGCAGGAAGCCGGGGTAAAGGTGCTGTTCGGGAACAGGGTGACCGGGGTCCTGAAAATTAATGGCGCCATTGAACGCATTACACTTTCGGGAGGAGGTGCCGTCAGCGGTGGGGTTTTTATTGACGCGACCTACGAGGGCGACCTGCTGGCCAGGGCGGGGGTATCCTACACCGTGGGCAGGGAAGCCGTGGATGCTTACGGGGAATCCTGGGCTGGCAGGAGGGCCATCCTCCCGGACGGACACCAGATGCAGCCCCGGATATCACCCTTTGATGAGACGGGGAAGATGTTGCCGCTGATCAACCCGGAACCCATGGTGGGGGAAGGAGAGGCCGATAATGCGGTACAGGGGTACGGTTTCCGGTTGATCGTGACCGATGATGCGGAGAACATGATCCCATTCCCGGAACCGGATCAATATGATCCTGGACAGTTCGAACTTGTTAAAAGGTATTATGAGACCTACCCCGATGCAGGCAACATGGTGCATCTCTGGCCCACCCTTCCCAACGGCAAAACGGACATGAACTCATCGGGACCCATCTCCACCAACGTGGTGGACGGACTGAACTGGGAATTCCCGGATGCGGACTATGAACGAAGGGACGAGATCTGGCAGCTGATGAAAGAATATACCCTGGGACTGCTTTACTTCCTTTCCCATGATCCATCCGTGCCGGAGAGGATCAGGCTTGAGACGCAGCAGATGGGCCTCTGCAGGGATGAATTCAAGGACAACGACCACTGGCCGCACCAGCTGTACATCCGTTCGGCCCGCAGGATGACCGGGGAATATATCCTGACGCAGCATGACCTGGAACGCGATACGGTAAAATACGATGCCATCGGGATGGGATCCTACAACATGGACGTGAGACATGTGCAGCGGACGTGGATCCCGGTGAGCCGCTTCCCCGAACTCCACTATGAAGTATACAACGAAGGGTACATTTCCATCCCCGTGGCTCCTTACGAGATCCCTTACCGGTCGCTTCTCCCGCGGTATGAGGAGTGCAGTAACCTGATCGTTCCCGTTTGCATCTCGGCCAGCCATTTGGCCTATGCTTCGGTCCGGATGGAACCGCAGTATATGATCATGGGACAGGCGGCCGGGGTAGCTGCGGCCATGGCGATAAAGGAGAGAAGTCCGGTGCACCGGATCGATATCAGCCTGCTGCAGGAAAAACTGGCCGGACAGGACCAGGTCCTCTCCCTGAAGGGAAATCCTTATGGTGCCTTCGGCTACGGGGACGAGATCATCATCGACAACAACATGAAAAGATTTACGGACAAGACCGGCACCTGGAGGGGGATTGAAACGGAACCCGGAGACCGTTACCAGATGAACTTTTCCAGGAATGAAGGATCGGCTGGAAGCTTTATTTTCAGACCGTGGCTGGAAAAGGAAGGACTTTACGAGGTGAGCATCTGGTATCCTTCCGGTAATGCAGATGCCACGGCAGTCCCTGTCCTGATCAGTCACCGGGGGGGCGTGGAGAAAAGAGTGATCAATCAGCGGGAGCACGGAGGGGAGTGGATCAATCTGGGCACCTTCAATCTGCAGGCAGGATCCCGGGAGGTGGTCCGGGTGGTCTCAGAGGGAGCGGACGGTGCAGTGGTTGCGGATGCCGTCAGGTTTCAGTATATCCGCTGACAGGCAGTGAAGACAATTTAATCAGATTCATCTAAAATCGATATGCAATGATGAAACACAGAAATATTTACATACTGCTTGCAGCCATGACCATTGCAGTTGCTTCAGGATGCGGGGACCGCAGAAATGAAATCCTGATCCACGTGTATGCCGATTCGGTGGTGACCGACGTGTCCAACCACCCGGTGGGGATCAACCTGGACTACTTCATGGATGACGACCACTACCTGCAACCCGAGCGAAGCACGGCCGAAGCTCTGAAGGCCATGGGGGTGAAGTACCTGCGGTATCCGGGGGGCAACAAGTCCGATTTCTACTTCTTCTCCGTTCCTCCCTATGAAGAATCGGTCCCCACCCTGGCACGCACGGGCAGGGGGGCGGTGGGAGGAAGGCATAAGGTGCTCAGGGATTATTCCGAGTTTGCGGTGGATGTGCTGGACTTTGATGAATTCATGGCCATGTGCCGCGAAGTGAAAGCCGAACCGGTCATCTGTGTGGCTGCGGACGAATACCTGGTTGATTATCCGGAAGGCTGCACCTGGGCCACCCGGGAAGAGCTCATCCGGCATGCAGCAGAGTGGATCAGGTATGCAAACATAAAAAAAGGATACGGGATCAGGTACTGGATGATCGGGAACGAAAGCTGGCACGAGCAGAACAAAAACTCAACAGCGGAGATCTATGCCCGGGATGTGATCGATTTTTCAAAGGCCATGAAATCGGTGGATCCATCCATATACATCATTCCCAACGGCAATCGTGTCGATTTCAGCCAGACCGTGCTGGAGATCGCGGGTGACCACAGCGACATGTTTTGCATCAGCAATTATCCTGTCTACGAGTACAGGGCGGGATACGCCACCTACAGGGATACCCTGCAGGACCTGACATCACCGGCAAAAAATGCACTCACCGCCATTGATAACGCGGGACTGAAAGGTAAAATGAAGATCATCGTGGCCGAATACGGGCCCTTTGACTGGGGCGACAGGTGGCCGATGATCAATGACATGGGACACAACCTGTGCAATTTTGAAATGACCGGGGAATTGCTGCTCATTCCTGAAGTGGAGTTCTCGATCTTTTGGAATACCAGGTGGATCAACAATGACACCGAGCCTCACAGCGTGTTCGATGCACTGGACCGTCACGGGAATTTCAATGCGAACGGAATGGGCCTGATGATCTGGGGAAATTACCTGGGGACCAAAATGGTGCGGACCACATCCACCATTCACCAGCGAACCTTTGCCAGTCTTGTCCCTGAGGAGGACAGGATGTATGTCTACATCGTCAACAAAGCCGAGGAACCCGCTTCCATCAGGTTGAAGATCAAAGCTGCCGGTAAGCCTGACCTGATCGGGGCCCATGAACTGTTCGGCGAAGGTCCCGATGACCTGGATCCGGTCTGGCAGGAGTGCGGCACATGGAATGATCCCGTCCGTTTCACCGTGAAGGGGACGAGCATCACGGTGGTGGAATATTTCCTGGGGGATGCGGCCGGACCAGCATGAAGGATTACCCGGCTTCAAAATCAGAATTTGAAATGAAGACCTACCAAAGAATTACCTGCATCGTACTTATCCTTGCTGTTGCAGGAAGCACCGCAAGGAGCCAGGATCATTCCGGCAGGCTCCTGAAAGGGATTGCTTACAGGCAGCTGGAACCGGGGGGAGAGGAGTGCTCAGACCTGGCTAGACTGAATGTATCCTGGTACTACAACTGGACGCCCGTCCCCAATTGTCCCCCGGATGAAAACAGGGAGTTCATCCCCATGATCTGGAGCGAGAAATACCTGGTGGACGCAAATGATGAAAAATACCTGGTACCCCTGATCGGATCGGATTATGCCGCCCTGCTGGGTTATAATGAGCCCAACTGGAAAGGCCAGGCAGAAATGAGCGTGGAGGAGGCGCTGAGATACTGGCCCATGCTGGAAAAGACCGGATTGCGCCTCGGAAGTCCCGCCACCACGGGCAGGTCGGGACTCGACTGGAGCATCGAATTCATGAAGGGGGCGAAGGAGAGGGGCTACCGCATTGACTTCCTTGCCCTGCACTGGTACGGGGATTGCAATGGCACAGGGGACCTGGCATCCTTCCTGGATTATTACGATGCCTTCAACATGCCCATGTGGCTGACGGAATGGTCCTGTTACAATCAGGATATGAAGACCAACACCCGTTTCCTGGAGGAGATCATCCCTGTCCTTGAATCATATGAAAAGCTTGAGCGGTATGCATGGTATTCCAACCGGACCACCCACGAGACCTACCTGGGAGCTGCACTTTTCGATACCACCGGGAAGCCTACCCCCACCGGGGAGATCTTCATCAATCTCCCCCGGCAGCATCAGAAGCATGTCATTCCGCGTTCCCTACCGGAGGCTGAACTGGAAATTACCGACTGGCATGCAGGCCCCGTCCTGGGGAAGGGAGATCCCGGTACGGAGGATATCAAGCACGGATTTGAAGGGGGGAGGGTGATCAAACACCAGGGCTGGTACCACCTCTTCACATCGGAGCAGGCGGGTGATCCGAAATGGGTAAAAATGCGGCTTTCACACTGGAAAAGCAAGGATGGAGATGATTGGGAGCGGGTATCCACCCTGTATGAGTCAAGCGGGGATTTCACCGGGGAGGATCCCCGGGCCTCCCTCTGGTCTCCCATGCCCGTATTCAATGAGGAGGACTCCACATGGTACATGACCTACGTGGCCTACCGCTGCCGGCCCAACACACGGGAGCAGTTCCTCAATAATTATGAAGGGAGGATCTGGCAGGCCAGGTCGGTGGTCAGGGGGGAGGAGGGACTGGGTGGCCCCTATGAAGACCTGGGCGTGATCATGGAACCGGGACCCCTGGCCGATCCGTGGGAGGGGCTCCAGGGATCAGACTCCTTTTTTCCATTCAGGGCGGGCAGTAAATGGCTTGCTTTTACCGGCTCGGCACAGACCGGAAATATCTTTGATGGTTTCTGGGGGAACGGGCTTGCCCTGGCTCCCGCGCTGACCGGACCCTGGATCAGGCTCAGCCGCAGGAGCCCCGTGGATTTCGGGACCGTGTTTTCCGAAAATCCCATTGTGACAGAGCTTTCAGACGGCACATTCATTGCCGTAATGGATTCCCCCGGCAGCGGTTTCGGTTACTCTTTATCCGTGGACGGGCTGAACTGGTCCCGCATGAAGATGGTAAAGGTGACCGACAGGATGGAACCCTGGTGGTCGGAATTCCGAACCCCGCTGGGACTGATCCCGGAGGAGGACGGGACCTTCACCCTGTTCTTCACGGTGATAAAAGAACATACCGACTACTGGGAGCACATGGGAGAGGACGGATATGTGATGGACACGGGATTTGACAGCATGGGCAGGCTGAGGCTCAGCGTGGCAGAGACCCCATGAAAACTGATCTTTTCTCCGGTCACCCGGAGATAACCGCTGCAAACAGAACACCTGATATAAGAATAAACACATGAGAAGCACACTTCTTGTTGCGTCCGCACTGGTGATCCTTGGTGCGGGCTGCAATCCTGAAAAAGAAAGAACAGTCCTGTTCGATCCGGGGAAAGGCGGGACGGACCTGGTGGTTTCCCTTACCGCTGATTCGATCATATCCGAGGGCGGAATGATCCGGGTCAATTTCAACGACAGATTGGTCACTCCGGTCGTTGCAGTATATCCCCGGGAGGGGAGCTGGGATGGGTCGGGGTACCGTTTCGTCCGGTGCGAGATCGGGAACCCGGGGAACGCTCCGCAGGTCGCGGAACTGGGCTTCGGGGATTACGACCTGACCCTCGGGGCGGCCATCGTACCACCGGGAGGTACGAAGATCCTGAAGGCTGTCATTTACAGGACAGACCATCCTCCTTACATCGACAGCCTGTTTCCTGTGATGCACGGGAAACCCGACGGTACCCTCAGAAGCTGGATGGCTTCCGCCTGTGATTCCATTGCCTATATCAGGCTGCTTTTCCCGGAAAAAGAAGCAGGTACCGCTGTGAGGATCGGAAGGATCTGGCTGGAAGCGCCCTATGTTCTCTATTCGGAGGAGGAGCTGAGAGAACGGTTTTTCCCCTTCGTGGACCGGTACGGGCAGTATCTTTACGATGAGTGGCCGTTGAAGATCCGGTCCCCCGAGGATATACTGACATACGACTCGATGGAAACAGAGGAGCTCCGGGGGATGGAACCACCGGCCGAATGGGACCGTTACGGGGGCTGGGTAAACGGTCCCCGGCTGGAAGCCACCGGCCGGTTCAGGGTTGAAAAAGTGGACGGGAAGTGGTGGTTTATTGATCCCGAAGGCAACCTGTTCTGGTCACACGGTATGGATTGTGTGGAATTCGGGACCCAGACCCGGACCCGGATCACCGGCCGCGAACAATTGTTCCGGTGGCTGCCGGATCCGGAAAGCCCGGAAGGGAACCTTTACATGGAGCAGGTGAACCAGGGGGACACCACCAGGTATCTGAGCTTCCATGCCCTGAATATTTTCAGAAAGTACGGGGAGGGATGGAAGGAGAAAAGCAATGAACGCATCCATACCCGCTTTCGCCACTGGGGGATGAATACCATCGGGAACTGGTCGGATCCGCACATTTACCTTCAGCGCAAAACGCCATACGTGCTCACCGCCTATTCGATGAAGACCGGCCTCATAGCAGATCCCTATGCACCGGGTTTCCGTGAAGATCTGGAACACTCCCTGAAAAGCAGGACGGAGGAGGTGGGAGATCCCTGGTGCCTGGGGGTGTTTGTGGACAATGAACTGAAATGGGGCGTAAAATGGGCACCGAAGATCCCCGAGCAGATCCTGACGGCTCCTCCCGGTCAGCCAGCGAAAAAGATCCTGATGCAACGGATGAAGGAGAGGTACACATCGGTCAGCGCACTGAACAGTGCCTGGAAAACCTCCTTCGCTGGCTGGGAAGATTTCCTGGAAAATAGTGTGGTGATCCCGGGAGCAACCACTGACATGAGGGAATTCATGAAGGAGTTCGCCTCCCGTTATTATTCCATCTGCAGGGAAGCGGTGAAAGCCGTGGATCCGGACATGCTCTACCTGGGATGCAGGATGGATTTCCACCTCTATCCGGAGGACACATCCCTCAATTACATTATCCGGATCGCTTCACAGTACTGCGATGTGGTCAGTTTCAACCGCTACCGGTACACCTGCTCCGAACTGGTACCTCCTGACGGAGGGGATTATCCCCTGATCATCGGGGAGTTCCATTTCGGTTCGCTGGAGACCGGACTCCTGCAGCCCGGTCTGCGGTATGCCGCCGACCAGGATGAGCGGGCGGCTTTTTATCATCATTACGTGAAAAGTGCCCTCCGGAATCCTTACCTGGTGGGAACCCACTGGTTCCAGCTGGCAGATCAGGCGGTCACAGGCCGTCCGGACGGGGAGAATTACCAGGCCGGATTTCTCACAGTGGGGGATGTGCCCCAGCCGGAGATCGTTGCGGTATCCCGTTCACTCGGGAACTCCATGTACGGGATCCGCTCAGGGAATTGACAACACCCCTTGCTTCGGGGTAAAAAGTTGTATCTTGGGGAATAAAATGACCTTGCATGCATGACAGGTTTTTTTTCCGTTGGATGAAGCAGGGCATGATCCCTTCAATATTGCCCTTTCCGGTCCTTGTCCTGTTTTTTCTCGCAACGACCTTCTCCTGTAAGAAACGGGAGCCGGGTCCTCCCAACATCATCCTCATCTGTGCGGACGATTTGGGGTGGTCGGATGTGGGCTGCTACGGAAGCGAGGTGCGCACGCCCCACATTGACCGGCTGGCCAGGGAGGGCATGCGTTTCACCCAGTTCCACAACACCTCCAAGTGTTTCCCTTCCAGGGCATGCCTGCTCACCGGCCTGTATGCCCAGCACACCGGGTACGACCGTTCCTTTGAGCAGCCGCTCAGCAATGCCGTGACCCTGGGGGAAGTCTTGCGCGGGGCAGGGTACATCACCCTGTGGTCGGGCAAGCACCACGGCCTTGAAAACCCGGTCTATCGCGGATTCGATCATTATTACGGGCTGAAGGACGGATCGTGCAACTATTTCAATCCGGGCGTGCAGCGTCCGGGCGAAGGAGCCCCGGCCAGAAAAGGTGCTCCGGGAAATAAAAGGGACAGGGAATGGTGCATTGACAGCGTGCTGTACCGGCCCTACACCCCGGATGAGAAGGATTTTTATACCACCGACTATTTCACAAAATATGCGTTGGACTGGCTGGAGGAGTACCGGAAAGACCAACGGCCACTGTTCCTTTACCTGGCCTACACGGCACCCCATGATCCGCTGATGGCCTGGCCCGGGGACATCCGGAAGTATGAGGGAATGTACGACGCGGGATACGAGTCCGTCAGGCATGAGCGTTACCGCCGGCAGCTGGAAAGCGGGCTCATCGACTCCACCTACCGGCTGTCCGGTCCCCTCTATCCCTCCTGGGATTCGCTGCCTGACTGGATGAAGAGGGAAGAGATACGGAAAATGGAGGTGTATGCGGCCATGATCGACCGGATGGACCAGAACATCGGGAAAGTGGTCGAAAAACTGAAAGAAACGGGCAGGTGGGAGAATACCCTGGTCCTGTTCATGTCCGACAACGGCGCATCGGCCGAGATGGTGTACATAGAGGACGACTACGGGGAAATCGGGAGCATGACCCTCTGGTCCTCCCTGGGAGGAAGGTGGGCCAATGTGTCCAACACCCCTTTCCGCTACTACAAGAATTACAGTTATGAAGGAGGTGTCAATACCCCGCTGATCGCCTGGTGGCCCGGGAAGATCGAGCCCGGCAGCATCAGCCGCTTCCCGGGTCATTTCATTGACATGATGCCCACCCTGGTGGATGCCTCCGGAGCAGCATATCCTGTTGAGCACCACGGGGAGCTGATCTTTCCCATGAAAGGGGAAAGCCTGCTCCCGGCATTTCAGGGGGAGCAGGCTGTGAGGGAAAATCCCCTGTTCTGGGAATGGCAGCATGGCCAGGCGGTCAGGCAGGGTGACTGGAAGCTGGTGCGGCACGGAACGGACAGGGAATGGGATCTCTACCATGTAACCTCCGATCCCACCGAGAC
>DSDZ01000333.1 GCA_011048475.1 Bacteroides sp.
CAACAAGAGATATTTAATTATGTGATTAAAAATAAATTCATCATGCCACGTATAGCATTAAGATATGCAATTGAAAAGATGCCAAAAGATCTAAAATCCAAGCAATGGAAAAGTAATTTTAAAACAATTGATTATTATGATAAAAAAGCACGACGGCATAAGATATACGCACCCGGCAAACCGTCGTTCACCCAGTACCCTCTTCAAGGAACTTTCAGATCAGCGGATACAATCATCGATTCCGTTAAGGTATTTTTGATTTTTTTGCTCGCTAATCCCGCTGCAAAGTTTAAGGTTACCGGGCCTGTGAGATCGGCAGCCAGTGAGCTCGCCGGGATTCAAGGAATACATTGAAACACGATTTGAAATTCCTGTGATAATTGTAATACACCCGTTACCCTTAAAATACCGTATTCAGCATAAAGCAGTTTTTTTGTTACATTTATAACCCAACCAAGCATTGCTTGAATAAAATGGACCATTTATGTTCTCAGAAATCAGACGGCTGGTAAAAGAACAGTTCAAAGTATGTCCACGAACTGGTAAAATTATCGGACTTAAAACGATAAAAAAAAAATCATTATGGATCTGGATAATTATTGGTCTGGCCTCTGTGATCTGGGTTCTCATACGGGTTGTACCAAAACCCAGCCGTGCGACCTATCCGTGCCAGAAGGTGGCTCAGCCGATTGCCGCCGGTTTTATTGCCTGGTTGATAGGACTGGCCGGGTCGACAATGATTGCACGCCGGGCACGTCGCCTGTTTAAAAATCAACGCTATCTGGTGGGCACAGTCTGTCTGTCAGCGGCGGTCCTGATGTATTTTTTTACCTTGAGCGACACACGTGATGTAGCCGCTTCAGCCATTAATTTTGTAACACCAGCCGGAAACTTTGTCCCCACTGATCCGGCCAACAGCCCCATGGGTATCGCAAAGGGAATCCATCCCGGACGCGTGGTATGGGTCTATGACAGCCTGCTTTGTGATCAGGGCAGTGCAAGTGGTTGGTGGTGGGAGGATCATCGAACTGATCCGGAGGTGGCCCGGCGAATGATGACGCAGGCATTGCTTAATCTCACCGGTATTTTCGATCCGGTGGAGTCGTGGGATGTACTTTTCAAGCACTTTAACCAAACACATCATGACCAGAATGATTTGGGTTACCAGGCTGGAGACAAGATCGCTATCAAGGTGAACAACATCTTCTCCCGTTCCTACCAATGGACCAGCAGCCAGGATAACCGGCCCTGTCCGCAAATGGTTCATGCCCTGCTTTGGCAACTGGTAAATAAAGCCGGTGTGCCGGAAGAGGACATTACCATCTATGACTGCATCTTTTACCATGGCGACCCGGTCTACCACTACTGTCATGCAGCCTTCCCCGGCGTACGCTGGGCCGAAGGTGATGCCACGGACCGAAGTGGTTATGAATCCGGTCCCGGAGGTGATCCCGGTACCCGGGAGAAGGTGATACCCGATCCCAACTGCGTGGTCCATTACGGCGATCCGGACCTGGTACCGGGCAGCGGCACGGTTTGCCTCCCCACGGTTGTCTCTGAGGCCAGGTATCTCATAAACGTCGCCCTGCCGCGCCCGCATGAACTGGCGGGTGTTACCCTTTGCGCCAAGAACCATTTCGGATCCGTATGGCATCCGACACAATATGACTACTACCACGGCTGGCATCCGGCTTTTATGCACAAGGCTGTTGCCGCCCTCGATTTTTCCGCAGACATCCCCATGCGCCCCATGGGATCCTATAATGTCCTTGTCGATCTCATGGGCCATAAAGACCTGGGCGGAAAGACCCTGTTGTTCATAGCCGAGTGCATCCGCTATCGCTACTGGGAGGCTCCACCCTTCAATGGCGGGCCCGCCTCGAGTTTGTTCATGAGCCAGGATCATGTTGCCATTGAGTCGGTCCTGCTTGACTTTTTACGTTCCGAAGGGGACGTTGTCGCAGGAACGGCCGATAATTATTTGCACGAAGCGGCCCAGGCCGACGATCCGGCGTCAGGCACCGTTTACGACCCTGAAAACGACGGCATCCCACTGGAGAGTCTGGGCGTGCACGAACACTGGAACAATGCTACGGACAAACAGTACAGTCGAAATCTGGGTATCGGTGAAGGGATTGAACTCATCGACATCATTAATTATATCCCGACCAGTGTTGAACCCGGGATGAGTGGTATCCCTGATGCATTTACACTGTATGCGAATTATCCCAATCCTTTTCATGCATTAACCACAATTTCCTACTCACTTCCGACTTCTGCCGAGATCAGGTTAAGCATCTATAATCTGAAAGGAGAGATGGTGCGTACGCTCATCAACCGGCATCAATCTGCGGGCACCTATGAAATAAGTTGGAATGGGCGTAATGAACATAATGAAGATATGGCTTCCGGAACTTATATCTGCAGAATGGAAATAAATACTGGTGGACAGATCATCAGCCGGTCGCGTCAGATGTTGTTGCTCGATTAATGCAAATGTTGGGGTAATTGACGGACTGGCTCCGGCACAGGCAGAATTAACCTAAGAATAATACCTAACCGAATTTCAAATGTTGAACAATCAGGAAAACAATTCAATAGAACGTTCCAGGGAACATCTGGCGAATGAGAGGACTTTTCTTGCCTGGATCAGGACAAGTATTGGTTTGATGGGATTCGGCTTTGTGATTGTGAAATTCGCTTTATTTATAAAACAACTCACAGGCCTTCTGGATACAGACGATATACCGGCAAAGGCCTACTCATCAATTGTCGGTGTTGTGATGGTTGGGCTGGGAGTGATCATCGCGATCCTGGCGCTGTTTCAATTCAAAAGGAATCAAAAGCAGCTTCTGCAAGAGTTTTATGCGCCCACACCGTCTCTTTCACTGTTCATGTCGCTTATGATAATAGTCGGGGGTATTCTCTTGATAATTTACCTTTTATCAACTGTTTAAGCATGATATTCAAAAACCTCATATTCATCTTATACCTGTTCCTTCTGCTGTCATGCCGGCAACAACCTGAAAACATGAGGCAGGTGATTGACCTGGACGGAAAATGGCAATTCGCAATGGATACAGCCGATGCTGGCATAAAGGAAAAATGGTATGCCGGGGTATTCGCTGATTCCATTGAATTACCGGGTACCATGGACCTGGGACAAAAAGGTTTTCCAAACAGGGATACCACCACCATGCGCCTGAACCGCCTCTACACATATGAGGGGCCTGCCTGGTACAGGAGAACGATCCTGGTACCCGAGACTTTCAGGGGCAGGCATATCCTGCTGGTTCTGGAAAGAACAAAGTCATCCACAGTCTGGATCGATGGCCAACTGGCAGGATCATCCCAACTTCTTCAATCGCCCCAGTCCTTTGATGTGACTCAATTAATGCCTCCTGGCGAACATACCATCCATATAAGAATAGACAACCGCCTGGACCTGACTCCTTACGGAAATGTGCATATCTATTCCGACGACACCCAGACCAACTGGAACGGGATCATCGGTAAGATCCAACTGACCGGTTCCTCCCGGACACATATTTCCGATCTGCAGGTTTACCCGGATCCGGACTACCGGAAGATCGCTGTTCATATGAAGGTTGAAAATGCATCGAACCTGGAAGAACTGAATGTTGAGTTGCAGATCAGGCGCACCTTCATGGGCAGGTCGAAGCAACTGAAAAGCAAAAACTACATGATGCCGGCTGATTCTGTCATCCTTCTGGAATATTACCTGGGCCGTGAAATGAAGCTGTGGGATGATCTTAGTCAGCCTCTGTACGAACTCACTGCCACCATCGGGCAAGGCGAGGCCATGGATCAAAAAACAGTCCCCTTTGGCATGAGAAACTTTGAGGCAAAAGGAACGCAATTTGCCGTCAACGGGAGGACCGTCTTCCTGCGTGGAAAGAATGATGCCTGTGTTTTTCCCCTTACCGGTTTCCCTCCGATGGATACGGAAGGCTGGGAAAGGGTATTCAGGATCGCCAGGTCATTCGGGATCAACCATTACCGTTTTCATTCCTGGTGTCCTCCCGAGGCTGCATTCACAGCAGCCGACCGCACCGGCATTTTCATGCAGGCCGAACTGCCGTTCTGGGGCGGACTGGAATCCGATTCTGTGGCAGACATGCTCAGGGCTGAGGGCATTGCCATGCTGGACCGCTATGCCAATCACCCCTCTTTTGTGATGTTTTCGCACGGAAACGAGATCTGGGGCGGACACGACCGGGTGGAAAAAAACATCCTTGCTTTCAGGGCACATGACAGCAGGCCGCTTTATGCGATGGGATCCAACAACAACATCGGATATGTGCCACCCCGTGAATGTTCGGACTTTTTCGTTGCCGCCCGTACGCCCTACGCACATGATACCATCCTGACGCATACCCGGCTGACACATTCGTATGCCGATTCCAGGGAAGGAGGCATCCTCAATACGCGTTCCCCTTCCACGGAGGTGGATTTTCAGTCTGCCGTTTCCCGGATCAGGATCCCCCTGATCAGCCATGAAATCGGGCAGTACCAGGTGTTTCCCGATTACAGGGAGATTGATAAATACACAGGCGTTCTGAGGGCATGGAACCTGGAAGTATTCCGGGATCGCCTGCAGCGAGCAGGTATGGCAGATCAGGATTCGGCCTTCCGGAGAGCATCCGGGGCCTTATCGGCTCTCTGTTACAAAGCCGAAATGGAAGCGGCATTGAGGACACCGGGAATGGCCGGATTCCAGTTGCTCGATTTGCAGGATTTTCCGGGTCAGGGAACAGCTCTTGTGGGAATACTTGACGCTTTCATGGACGATAAAGGTGTGGTCGACAGGAAAAATTGGCTGCAATCATGCAATGATGTGGTTGTGCTGCTGAACTTCCCCGGATTTTGCCTGATCCGAAACGAGGACTTTCATGCGAATGTACAGGTGGTTAATTACTCGGGTAAAAGCTTATCCGACGACCTGCTCTGGGAATTGCTGGACCGGGATGGTAAAATACTCCGGGGAGGTATACTCGAAGATTTGAGAATCGGACATTCAGGCATTAACGATGTGGGGGCGGTTCATTTCAGGCTGGACTCCCTCCGGGAGGCTGTGCAGTTAATTCTAAGGGGCCGGCTCAGAAAGAGCGGGTATTCCAACGCGTACCCGTTGTGGGTATATCCTGAACCTGAACTTGAAATAAAGAGTAATCAGATATTGATTGCTAATGAGTTGGATCAGAACACGCTCGAAAAACTTCACCAGGGAGGAAAGGTTTTGTACTTCCCGAAGCATGACATAATTGAGCATCACAGCGTCGGCGGATTGTTTCCCCCGGATTTCTGGAATTTCGGAATGTTCAAAGGGATCAGTGAGCGGAACAACAAACCGGTCTCACCGGGAACCATGGGCATCCTCACCGATCCCGATCATCCTGTTTTCAATGCTTTCCCCACAGATTTCCATTCAAGCTGGCAGTGGTTCGCGATCCTCAAAGCCAGCCGTCCGCTGATCCTGGACGAAACAGCAGATGACTATAGGCCCATTGTCCAGGTCATCGATAATCTGGAACGGAACCACAAGCTGGGGTTGATTTTCGAATGCAAAGTGGGCCAAGGGAAGTTACTTGTGTGCATGTCCCGTCTGTTGGACATCCCTGACAGGCCGGAGGCCTATCATCTCCTTGCATCCATGGTCAGTTACATGGATTCGGAGTCATTCAATCCTGACCATGAGTTTGGAGAAGATTTGCTCACCGAATTGTTTAATTAATGGTTCTTTGTTTAAATTTGATGAAGGTTTAACATTCTGACAACCATGATCATTCCAGGGATGAAAAGAATCCGCATCACATGCATGATGGCATTGCCGGTAATGCTGTTCCTGCTTTCGGCGGCATCTTCAGGACAGACCAGCACTTACAAACTGCTGGTTGACATGGGCACCCGGTACGATTATGCATATTCAGTCGCAGTTCAGCATGACAACAAAGTTATTGTGGGAGGAGATGCCTGGGGTAATCCATGCCTGATCCGCTTCGACACTACAGGTGCACCGGACTACTCTTTTGGTTCCAGCGGAAAAGTATTTACATCCTGGAATTGCGCCTCCAATCCCGCCGACAATGACATCAAGGTCCAGGAGGACGGGAAGATCGTCCTGGGTACCCGGTATGACAATGGGACCGATGAAAATTTTGTGGTAGCCCGTTTTCACACGGATGGGACAGCAGACAGCACTTTTAGCGGCAACGGAAAGGTCATCACCCGGATCGGGGACTACAGCGACCTGTGCAATTGCATCGCCATCCAACCGGATGGGAAGATCCTTGCGGGCGGATGCACGGGAGTTGATACAGCAAGTAAGTGGATGTATGATTTCGCAGTGGTCAGGTATCATCCGGATGGCACGATTGATACTGAATTTGGCGAGAACGGATCGGTTTCCACGCATATTGGTAATCAGTACAGCATTGGCTATTCGATGGCCATTCAGCCGGACGGGAAGATCATCCTGGCGGGAGAGACCCGTGACAGCATCTTTTCGGATGTTGCCATTGCCAGGTATCACCCGGACGGATCGCCGGATCACAGTTTTGGTACTGCCGGGATTGTACGGACCACGTTGAGTGAAACCGATGATTTTGCCAGATCGGTCGCCCTGCAGTCAGACGGGAAAATTGTGGTGGCAGGTTCAACCCAGCAGGATTTATCAAATTATGATATCGCACTTCTCAGGTATCTCCCGGATGGATCACTGGATAATACGTTCGGTGTAAATGGCATTGTGAAAACGGATGTGGGCATTGAATTCGGAAGTTCAGTGGTCGTGCAACCTGACCAGAAAATCATTGTGGCCGGGGGCCTTACAACTACAACGATTTACGATTTTGCCATTTTGCGGTATCATACAGACGGAATCCTGGATAATTCATTCGGGAACAATGGTTTGATGAGCATATCCTTTGGTGGTGGCGACTCGGAAGGGCAATCGGTAGCTCTGGGAAATGATGGGGAAATTATCATTGCCGGCAGCTATAACCATGGCGCTCCCAATTATTTTGACTTTGCACTGGTGAGGTTGTTCTCAAGACTGAACCCGTCTGCTTCCCCCCTGTTGTCATTTCCGGAAAATGGAGCCGCCGGCCAGCAGGTCAGCCCCGAACTTGTCTGGAGCCCGGTACAGGGGAATGCAAGCTATCACATCCAGATATCCGGGGTTCCGGATTTCACCACCCTGGCATTCGAAGCAAACGGAATTACTGCAACAAGCTGCACGGCTGAAGGGCTGGATTACAATACGACCTATTACTGGAGGGTATGCGCCACGGTGAACGGGATCACGGGCAACTGGTCCGATACCTGGAGTTTCACAACCATCGATGAAACCGGCATGGCCATAGATAATGAGACGCAAATCAGATTGTATCCACTGCCAGCTGCTGACATCCTGTTTATCGGGGGAATTGAAAATGAGCATTCGATTGTTGAACTCCTCTCTGCGGATGGGAAAATGATCAGGCAGACCGAAGGATTCGGGATCAAGTACATTCATCTCAGGGGTATTCCCGGGGGAATGTATATATTGAGAGTTACAAGTTCCGGTACCGATCTTATAAAGAAAATAATGAAACTGGAATGATCCGTGACAGCGGCATTCAGGAATAACTGGTCATCGCTTGAAAATAAATACAAACCTATTGGGAGACAGGATGGATCCTCAAAGCAGAAAATATGCCCTTTCGGCCCAGCGCAGCGAACTTACCGAGTATCACATCTATACGGAGCTGGCAAAAAGGACGGGCAATGCAAAGAATTCTGAAGTGCTTCACCGGATCGCTGAGCAAGAGAAGCAACATGCCGATTACTGGCAGACAAAAACAGGAGTCAAAGTGCAGCCCGACAGATGGCGGTTACGCAGGACGGTTTTCATGGCCCGGATCCTGGGCCTCTCATTTGTGCTGCGATTGATGGAGAAGAATGAAGGTACCAATGCCCGGAATTATTCAGCCCATGCCGATTTTTTCCCAGAAGTGGTTGAATTTGCAGAACAGGAGGAGCAGCATGAAAATGAACTCCTGGAAATGCTGGAGGATAAAAACATGAGATTTGTGGGCTCGATCGTTCTGGGACTGAATGACGCGCTGGTGGAACTGACCGGGGCGCTGGCCGGCTTTACGCTGGCTCTCGGTGATACACAGATCATTTCGCTGGCAGGAATGGTGACGGGGATTTCGGCTGCCCTCTCCATGGCAGCTTCCGAATTTCTGTCTTCGAAAGCGGAGGGAAATACAAAAGCGCGGCAGGCAGCCGTTTACACAGGCATCTCATATCTCGTCACGGTGATATTGCTCATTCTTCCCTATTTCTTTGTGAGCAACAGGTTCGTTGCCCTGGGGATTGTACTGGCTGTGGCATTACTCATTATTTGCTGTTACAACTACTATGTTTCCGTGGTAAAGGATCTGGATTTCAAACGGCGGTTCCTGGAGATGGCGGCCATCAGTCTGGGAGTGGCGGGATTCTCTTTCCTGCTGGGTTTTGGCCTGAAGTCCCTGCTGGGGGTTGATATTTAAACATGTTGAAATATAATCTTGACCATGCATTTCGTATTATTCTACAAAACAGCGGATGATTTCATCAACAAGCGGGCCCCCTTCCGCGAGGAGCACCTGCAACATGTCAGAAATGCATACGACAACGGGGACCTGGTCATGGCAGGTGCACTGGCTGAACCTGCAGATACAGCCCTGCTGGTCTTCGAGGGAGACAGTCCCGATGCAGCCAGAAAATTTGCACAAAACGATCCGTATGTGAAGCAAGGTCTGGTCACCGAATGGCAGGTGAGACCCTGGTCGGTGGTCATCGGGAACAAATAGCTGTTAGCTGTTCCGGCCTGGCCAGAAAAACAATACATGTAAACTTGAATTATACCAAAAACGGCAAAAACATGGAACGTATCATCAGGACAACACTTCTGTCATTGACTGTTTTTCTAATTTTCCAAAACCTGCTCGCCTACCCCGGCAAAGTGGTTCACTCATTCCCGCTTCCGGGTAATTTCTGCACCGGCCTGACCTTCGATGGTGCGTATCTCTGGGTGGCGGACTACAAAACAGATCAGATTTACAGGCTTGATCCCGCAACCGGCGCTGTGATTCACCAGATCCCCTCACCCGGATTCTGGCCCATGGGTCTTGCCTGGGACGGGCAGTACCTGTGGAATGCGGACAGGGGACAGGACAGGATCTACCAGATTGACCCGGAAGACGGAAAGGTTTTGCGGACCATTGAGTCCCCCACCGGAGAGCCAGGCGGACTCTCCTGGGACGGGACAACCCTGTGGCTGGGAGACGCCGGGGAAAACGCGATCATGAGAATCGACCTGAGCGACAATGACGGCACTGCTGTGGAAAGATTCGATGGTCCGGCCAGGTCGGTCACCGGACTGACCTTCGACGGAATGTATTTGTGGTCATCTGACAGGAACCTGGATGAGATCTATATGGTGGATCAAGCCTCCGGCGAGGTGATCCTGGTTCTGGATGCCCCGGGACCCTATTCCAGGGGCCTTGCCTGGGACGGCCAATTTTTATGGAATGTGGATTACCAGACAGATTCCCTCTACTGCCTGGTCCGTCAGGATGAAGAAGCCCACAGGCTGAAAAATCCCAGGAAAGCAAAAGTCACCCTCACCCACCAGGTGAATGTACACGGGAAAGGTGTCCTGAAGGATCTTGATGTGTATCTCGCCGTACCGGAAAACATGCCGCAGCAGAAGATCCTGGGTCAATCATTCCAGCCGGACCGGCACATGATGAATAAAGACAAGTGGAACCAACAGGTCGCTTCGTTCAATTATCAAAACGTGCCCTCCGGTGAAACAGTGCAGACCATCATGAAGATCGATGCAGAGATATCGGAGATCAGGTATTTCATCAATCCCGATCAAGTGGGATCGCTGGAGGCCATTCCGGGACATATTTCAGACCTTTACACAGCAGACGGAAGCAAATACCTGACAGGCGATCCCTACATCCAGAAACTGGTCGGTGAAATCGTCGGCGAAGAAACCCACCCTTACTGGATCGCCCGAAAGATTTTTAACTATGTCCGCAAACACATGGAATACATCATGGAAGGAGGCTGGAATGCAGCGCCGATGGTCCTGAAGCGGGGCACAGGCTCGTGCTCGGAGTATTCATTCTGTTTCATATCCCTCTGCCGGGCGGCCGGACTGCCCGCCAGGTATGTGGGTGCCATCGTGGTGCGCGGGGATGATGCCAGCCTGGACGAATCCTTCCATCGATGGCCGGAAATCTACCTGCCAGGATACGGCTGGGTGCCCATGGATCCACAGGGCGGCGACCGGCCCTCGCCGCGCGACCAGGCCATGCATATCGGGAACCTGTCGAACCGTTTTTTGATCACCACGCAAGGTGGTGGTGATTCTGAATACCTGGGATGGTATTACAATTACCACGCGGAGTATGTCACTGAACCGCAGGTCCGCGTGAACATTGAGACATTTGGGGAATGGGAACCGTTTGACATTGAATAATTCTATAACATGGCAGAACTGAATGCCGTTTCGGAAACCGCGCTGATCACATTGAAAGCGCGGGTCATTGAGGCTGAAAAACCAGCGCCGCTGCTCCATGATCCCATGGGTCGAGAAATCATGGACAAGCTCAGTTCACTGGTATCCACCGGAACACAAAAAAGGGTGCTGGAGAAAAAATTAAAGTCATCACTGATCAGTTATCTTGCACTCAGGGCAAGAAAATACGATGATTATACGCGGACGTTTCTGAAAGAAAACCCGGGTGGCTGGGTTGTCAGTCTCGGATCGGGTTTTGATACCCGTTACTGGAGAATATCGGAAAAACCATGGAAATACATTGAGATCGATCTGCCCGAGGTCATTGTGGTGAAAAGGAAAGTACTGGGTACCGATCCGGAATATGAAATGATCGGGTGTTCGGTGCTGGATGATGACTGGATCGAGCAGGTTTCAGGCCGGCAGAAACAAAACGTGTTGTTCCTTGCCGAGGGACTGCTCATGTATCTACGCGAAGCAGATGCCATCGGGCTGATCAAGAAACTTGCCGGGACTTTTTCCGCTTCCCAGCTGGTGTTTGAAATTATCCACAGAAAATATACCAAAGGCTTCAGGAAAAAGCTAGTTGAATCGAAGATCAAAGGCGCATCGGGGAC
>DSDZ01000255.1 GCA_011048475.1 Bacteroides sp.
ACCCTGAAGGCCATGGCCTGGGACAATCCGGAAGTCTTTGACCAGGTTACCATCAATATTTCCAACCAGGGGACCAACTGCGGGACCGGAATGGAGGATCCCGCGGAAGGGTATTTCTTGCTCTACCCGAATCCGGCTTCTGAAAACCTGCACCTGGAAAACCTGCCCGGTAACACCGGCCTGGTCATGGTTACCGATGCAACGGGCCGGAGGTGCATATCCGCGAACTATGCAGGCGAATCCCTGGTACTTGATCTTGCCGCGCTTCCACAGGGTATCTATCACCTGTGCATCATCGGGCCGGAAGGAATCGTCCACGGGAAGTTTTTGAAAGAATGATCCTTACCGCCTCAGGGGCACACACCGGCGGGATACGGCAGGGATAATCCGGGGATCCGGTCCTCCCTTTTCAGGAAATTCATAAATTTGGATCGGAAGGATGGGATCATCGGATATGAGAACGCTGGTATTGTTTTGTGTGGGCCTGACCGGAATCTTTTCTTTGCCTGCCGGGGGACAGAATCCGGAAATCAGGTTTCACCAGATCGGGAACGAGGATGGCCTTTCCCACAGCCTGGTTTCAGCTGTGGCCGAGGACAGCCTGGGGTTTCTGTGGTTCGGGACCCAGGACGGACTGAACCGCTACGACGGCTATGAATTCAAAACCTATTTCAAGGGATCCGGACGCAGGTATCCTTCCGACAGCTGGGTGCGGGACCTGTACATCGACGGCCATGACCAGCTCTGGATCTGGTACCAGGGTGCCGGGCTCGACCGGTTTGATCCCTGTACGGAAACCTTTTACCAGTACAGACCCGATTCAACGGATCCCGGAAGCATCTCCAGCGACGCCTATCCGTCGGATCAGACCCTCAGGTATTCGGTTTTTTATGAGGAACCGGATGGGACGCTCTGGATCGGGACGAACCGGGGACTCAACCGGTACAACCGGGAAAAGGATACCTTCCACGCCCTGCGCCACGATCCGGAAGATCCGGGCACACTCAGTGACGACAGGATCATCAGCATTGCGGGTGACGGGAAGGATCATCTGTGGATTGCCACATTCAACGGACTGAATCGCCTCAATACTTCCACAGGAAGGATCGACAGGCTGCATCATGGCAGCGGTGCTGCAGGAGTACTGAACGACAGCATCGTCACCTGCCTCTACCTGGATGCCGGTGAGCGGGTGTGGGCAGGTACGCTGAAGGGGGGACTGCATATTATTGAGCATGCCTTTACGGACAGCATGAAAGTGACCAGGCTCATCAAGGAACCGTTCAATCCCAATTATGTGCCCAGCATTTTTACAATTGTCAGGACCTCTTCCGGCAGGGTGCTGGTGGGATCAATGAATGGCCTGTACCGGATTACGGAAAGCGGCGGGAGCTACATTGCGGAGCTGATCGGGGAGACCAGGAACTTCAAGGTATTCCATCTCCTGGAGGACATGCACGGTTATGTCTGGCTGGGATCCGATTCCCACCTGAAACAGTCCCTCATCAGGCTGCACCCGGACCTTCGTGCGCTGGAGAAATTCATTGTGAATGAGCAAAGTCCTTATGCATTCAGGGGAAAGAAAGTACAATTCCTGCATATCAGCAAAACGGGGATTCTCTGGATCGGATCGGAGAAGGACGGTTTCTTCAGGGTGGACCTGAATGCCAAGAAATTCAAATCCATCGACAGCTACCCCGAACGCGGGCTCTATATCAGTGATGATGAAGTCTATTCCATCTATGAAAATGACAACCGCGAGCTGTATATCGGCACCAAGACCGAACTGAACCTGATCGACCTGAAGGATGGTTCATGGGCAGGATTCGGCAATGCGTACAATTTAAAGAAGGACCTGACCAGCGAATATTCAGACCAGTTGCCGGCCAGGCTGATCGGCGTGATCAAGGAAGCCCCTGACGGCAAGCTGTGGCTGGGATCCTTTGACTACAAGGTCCATCTGTATGATCCCCGGAAAAAACGTTTCCTCTGTTTTCACCAGAACGTAAATGATCCGGCTTCATTTCTGCCCTGGTCTCTCAGGTCCATCTGCGTGACCAGGAACGGCCAGGTGTACTTTGGTGCCACCGAATTTGGCCTGTGCCGGCTTCGAAGCGACGGGCGCTCATTTGAATATTTTCCGGTGGTGGTTACCGGGAACAGCAGTGGAACGAACGATGGGCACATCCAGTACATTTATGAGGATTCCGATTCCATCCTCTGGCTGGGTACCCTGAATGGCGGGCTGAACAGGTTCGATCCCCGCACGGGCCGCTTCAGCCATTTCATCCATGATCCCGCCGATACCGCCTCCATTTCCAACAACCGGGTGAAATGCATCCTGGAACCGGAGATCCACGGGGAGGATATTCTCTGGATCGGTACCAACAACGGGGGATTGAATCGATTCAACAGGAAGGAGGGGACCTTTATCTCCTATATGATGGAAGACGGGATGCGCAGCAATACGGTCCACGGGATCCTGGAGGACAAGCTGGGCAACCTGTGGCTGAGCACCAACAGGGGCCTGGTCAAGTTTGATCCCATCACGGAGGAAATAAGCATCTTCACGGCCGAGGACGGTCTGGTGGGCAATGAATTCAACGAAGGTGCATTTTTCAAGAACCGGGAAGGGGTCATGTACTTCGGGGGGACCAACGGGATCAATTATTTCCTTCCCGAGGAGATCCATGATAATCCGTACTACGATCCGCCGGTCGTGGTGACCAGTTTCAAGCTTTCGGGGATCCCCGTACTTCCGGGTGATACCCTCAACGGAAGGATCATCCTGGACAAATCCATCCAGTATACCCGTGAGATCAACCTCACCCACAGGGACCGCTTCCTCTCATTTGAATTCGCCTCGCTGGACTTTGTGGCGCCCAATAAGCTGAAATACCGCTATATGCTGGAGGGATTGGAGGAGGACTGGAATGAGGTGGATGCGGGCCAGCGGATCATCAGTTATACGAATATTCCCAGCGGAACCTACGCCCTGAAGATCATGGGAACCAACAGTGACGGCAACTGGTCCAGATCGCCGACCCGGATAGCCATTGAAGTGATGCCTCCCTTCTGGCAGACCTTCTGGTTCAAAATGGTGATCTTTGCAGCCATTTTGCTGATTTTCCTGACCATTCTCAGGGTGCGCACACAATTGCTCACCAACCAGAAAAGGGTCCTTGAAAAAGAAGTGGAGGAACGGACCAGGGAACTGCGGAAAGCCAACAGGCAGCTGGAGGAGCAGAAAAACGAAATCCAGCTCATGGCCGAACGGCTCCATGAGTCAGACCAGATGAAGCTCAAATTCTTCACCAATATTTCACATGAATTCAGGACACCCCTGACCCTGATCATGGGTCCCACTGAAAAACTGATGCAGCAGAGTGACTTTGGTGATCCTTCAAAGGTCAAAAGAGAGCTCGAGCTCATTTACAGGAACGAACGCAGGTTGTTCAAACTGATCAACCAGCTCCTGGAGATCCGGAGGGTGGAGACGGGGAACCTGAAGCTGGAAGTGGCCCGGGATGACCTGATCGCGTACCTGAGGGGGATCTACGAGCTGTTCCAGCCCTATGCCGAAAAAAAGGAGATCGATTTTCAGTTCAAAACCGGTTTGTCCGGGCTGGAGGTATATTTTGACGCGGATAAGATCGAAAAGATCTTTTACAACCTGCTGTCCAATGCCTTCAAGCATACCCCCAAACGCGGGAGTGTCGTGCTGGAAACAGGGACCACGGTCGCCAGGGGACAGGAGATGGTCCTGATCACCGTGTCCGACACTGGACCCGGAATTCCGGCGGAGCATCTTCCCCATGTTTTCGACCGGTTTTTCCAGATCACCAACAAGCACCGTTCGGGGAAGATCAGTTCCGGGATCGGACTGTCCCTTTCGCGCGACCTGGCCGAAAGGCATTACGGTGAGATCCAGGTGCAAAGCGACGGACAGAGCGGAACCACCTTCAGGGTTTTTCTTCCGGTGTCAGAGGCCTGTTACAAGCCCGGGGAGATCGCCGGGGAAACCGAAGGCGATTATTCCATGGAATATATCAATTCCATGATCGAGACCTTCGAATATATTGCGGATGATCATCATGACCGGCCGCTGGTGGGAGAGGACCTCTTCAGGATCCTGGTTGTGGAAGACAACCTGGATATGCAGAAATATCTTTACAACGAACTGAGTGAACGGTATAATGTGCTTCTGGCCCAGGATGGTGAAGAAGGCCTGGAAATTTCAAGGCAAAACCTGCCTGATCTGATCCTCAGTGACATCATGATGCCGGGGATGGACGGACTCGAATTCTGCAAACAAATTAAAAATGATGAGCTTACCAGTCACATTCCCCTGATATTGCTCACTGCAAAAACAGGTAAGGAAGATGAGATCTCGGGATTCGAGCTGGGAGCGGATGACTACATCACCAAGCCTTTCGAAGCGGAGGTGCTGAAGCTCAAGATCAGGAACATCCTGGAAAGCAGGAAACAGATTGCACAGAAGTTCTTCAGTGCCAGCAATTATATTCCGGAGAATATCAGGATCAACCAGATCGACCAGGGATTCCTGGAGAAATTTGTGAAACTGGTCGAGGACAACATCGATGATACGGAACTCTCCGGGGACAGGCTTGCCTGCGAACTGGGAATGAGCAAGGGGAATTTATACAAGAAGCTCAAGACCCTGACCGGGATGACGGTAAATATTTTCGTCAGGTCCATCCGGCTGAAAGTAGCTGCGAGGCTGCTTAAACAGGGGCATTACAATATTTCCGAAGTTGCATACGCGGTGGGATTCAACAATCCCAAGTATTTCTCCACATGTTTCAGCGAAATGTTCTCCATGGCCCCCAAAGAGTATATGAAATAGGCGGGGCAATTGATGAAAACAGGTCATTGACAATCTGCTAGACCCATTTAGCAAGGGAGCAGACCCGGCCATCCCCTTACCGGCGTAAATTTATATCCACAAAGGCAGGGGTATGCCGGCAGCCAGGAAGAACACGGGTCCGCAGAGGATCGAGATATTGCTTCTCGTCCTGCTGGTTTTTCTGATGGTTCTGTTCCTGTTTGTTATTCTTTAACCACATCCTGATAAAGCACACCACCTTCCATCCTGTGCCGGTAAGGCCGCCTGAAAGCCCGGGTCGCCCCTTTTTTAGGAAATTCCGGCCATCCCATCCGTAAAATACCGTACCAATCAGGGAATATAACGAACCAATCCGACTGACCGAATCCATAGATTCGCACTCATGATTCAGATTCACCGGAAAAGGAAAAAGACCGCAAACCTTGGCAGGATGGCGGTTTTGTCGGGATGGATGATGCTCCTGCTGATGACAGGGCATCCACTTGCCTGTCAGGTTCGCACGGATTACAGCGTGATTGAAACCCATACCAGGAGCGACCGGGTGAGGAGCGGGATTGCTGTCGGGGGACTGGGGACCGGTTATGTGGAACTGAGGAAGGACGGCCGCTTTTACAACTGGACCATCATGAACAACTGGCCGCTGGGGACGGGAGAGCCTTTTGTGGTCAAGTCCTATCCCCGGAACGACGAGGACCAGTCATTGATGTTCTTCCTCGTGCGTTACCAGGTGGAAGGGGAACAGCCCCGGATCAAGCTGCTTCAGCTGAACAACGGTTTGTCTGAAGGCGCCCTGCAGGGCATCGATTATTACTATCCCTGGATGTCGGCGGTGGAACGCATCGATTACAGTGCATCTTTTCCGTTCTCCGGGCTCACCTTTACCGATCCGGAAATGCCCTTTGACATCCACCTGGAAGTCTTTTCGCCTTTCATTCCACATGATGCAAAGAATTCCTCCCTTCCGGGCGCTTACTTCAATTTTACCGTGGAAGCCACCGGGGATAAACAGGTGAAGGTTTTCCTGATCGCCACCCTCCGAAACCTGGTGGGTTATGATGTGCTTGACAAACATTTTATCACCCGTCCCCACCAGGGGGAGCATTACAAGGGGTATTCCATGACCTGCGGGGGCATGGATCCGGCACATTCCTCCATGGGGGAGATGGGGTTCTTTTCCCTCTCTGATCGTTCCAGCTACTACCTGGGATGGGAACACAAACATCCCTATTATGAAAAGCTGCTGGTCTCCGACCGTTTTGAGGATCTCAATGATACTCCCAACCGGAACATGGAGGTGGACGGAAGGACCGTGGCCAGGCATTCGGACAACAACAACCAGCGCTGTTTCAGCTCCATCGGGGTGGACCATCAGCTGCAACCCGGCCAGTCCTTCAGCCACTCCTTTGTTTTCTGCTGGTATTTCCCCAACAATTACGGCGGTACTGAAGGGAATCAGGAGGCGGGAGACGACGATTATGTGATCGATGTGGACCGGACCCGGATCCAGGGCCATTACTATAACAATTTTTTCAGTTCCGCAGAACAGGCAGGCCTGTATCTGGCGGACCATCAGGAGATGCTGACAGAAAAAACACGGCGCTTTCACCGTGACTTTTACAACAGCAGCGTTCCGGTATATGTGCTGCACCAGGTCAATTCCCATTTCAATACATTCATTGCCAGTTCGGTATTCACAAAAAACGGAACGTTTGCCATCCGTGAAGGAATGAGCCCGCACCAGCCATGGGGACCCTACGGGACCATTGATGTGGCCCTTTACGGCTCGGTGAGCGCCATTGCCCTTTTCCCGGAGTTGCAGAAGAACATGATGCGCGCCCACCGGCGGTTGCAGACCGGCCAGGGGGAGATCCACCACGGACTGCAGACCGATGTGGAACTGGAACACAATGGGACCTGGGGGGTTTTTCACCGGATCGACCTGGTTCCCAATTATATTCAGATTGTGCTGAGGGATTATTTCTGGACGGGCGACCGGGATTACCTAAAGGAGATGTGGCCCTCCGTCAGGAAGGGCATCCATTATATCCTTCGTGAGCGGGACAGTGACGGGGATATGATGCCTGACATGGAGGGGATCATGTGCAGCTATGATAATTTTCCCATGTACGGACTGGCCTCCTATATCCAGTCACAGTGGATGGCCGCCATGGTTTCAGTCAGCCGGGCGGCACCGGTGGCCGGGGACCGGGAGACCGGGCGGCTCGCCGAAGAGATCCTGCGCCAGGGCAGGGACCTGATGGACAGCAAACTGTGGAACGGCGAATACTACAGGCTGTCGAACGACTACCGGGGATCACACGGGATGGACGAAGGAATCCTGACCGACCAGCTGATTGGGCAGTGGGTTGCCCACCAGAGCGACCTGGGGTATCTCGTTGAACGGGATCATGTGCGTTCTGCCCTTTCAGCCATCTTTGAAGCCTCCTACCGGGCTGGATTCGGTTTGCGGAACTGTACATGGCCCTCCCACCCCGATCTCTATCCCATCCATGAAACCGACCTCTGGGTCGACCAGGCCAATACATGCTGGTCGGGTGTGGAGCTGGCCTTTGCCTCTTTTCTGATCTACGAGGGGATGGTCAGGGAAGGGGAGGAGGTGATCCGGACGGTGGACAACCGGTACCGCAAATCAGGACTGTACTGGGACCACCAGGAGTTCGGCGGGCACTACTACAGGCCCATGTCCGCCTGGTCCGTCCTCCACGCCTACCTGGGTTTGGGGATCTCTGACGGTCACTACAGCTTCAGTCCGAAGCTGTCGCAGCCAGAATACACCCTCTTTTTCTCCCACGGGAACGGGACCGCCCACTATCTGAAACAAGGGGAACGGATCTTTATCAGGGTGAACAGCGGTGAGATGGAAATTTCGTCCCTGAGGATCGGGGAGCCTGCCGGCACATCCGCATCCGGGCAGACAGAAAATCCCGCACTGGCACCGGGCAAACCGGCGGTATTGATCAACGGTCTGCCCGTGAAAGCCAGGTTGAACATGAAAGAGGGGGCATCCCTCATCTCATTTCCCGAACCGAAGACCCTTTCCGAAGGCGATATCCTTGAGTTTGTTCGCTGAGGGACCATCTTCCTGCAACATTTCTGAGTTTTAATTCCCCTGTCGCGGGTTTCTGAAACAAATTGTTAATTTTAGAAATTTTAACGGGTCATCACCCCTCACAGATCATCCCGGAAATGAAACGGATCCTGTTGTCTGCGCTGATCATCGGGCTGAGCCTGAGCGCTCTGCCGCAAAACATGATCATCCCCCTGTGGGACGGGGAGCCGCCCAATTACAGGGAAACCGGCCTGCAGACCCTCTATGACACCACCGACATCGTGCGGGTCAGCCATGTCCGTTACCCCGATCTGGCTGTTTTTCTGCCTTCAAAAAAGAATGCCACCGGCGAAGCCGTGGTGATCTGTCCGGGCGGTGGTTACATGCGGCTGGCCTACGACTGGGAAGGAAGCGATGTGGCCAGATGGCTGAGCTCCCATGGCATTGCTGCATTCGTGCTGAAATACCGCCTGCCGGGACCGGAATCCAACCTGGTCCCCCACCTGTCCTCCCTGCTGGATGCCTCCAGGGCGGTGCGGCTGGTGAGGTACCATGCCGCACAGTGGAACCTGGATCCGGGAAAGATCGGGATCATGGGGTTCTCCGCGGGGGGACACCTGGCATCCACCCTGTCCACCCATTATGACGCGGGCGATGCAAATGCCGCCGATCCGGTGGAGCGGATGAGCTGCAGGCCTGATTTTTCCATACTCATCTACCCGGTCATTTCCATGGACCCGGAGATCACCCATGGCGGATCGAGACGGGCGCTTCTGGGTGAACAGCCTGATGAGGCACTGGCCGCGCATTATTCAAATGAACGACAGGTGACCGCCGGCACGCCTCCGGCCATCCTCGTGCATTCGGGGGACGATCACTCCGTTCCCGTGGAGAACAGCATCGCCTATTACAGGGCGCTTCAGAAAAACGGGGTCACCGCTTCCATGCACATTTATCCCTATGGCGGACACGGCTACTCCCTGGCAGTGGGGAAGGGCCATCTTTCCACGTGGCCGGACAGGGTGGCCGAGTGGACCAGGTATCTGTCCGGAAATTGATCCCGGCTGTTCCCCGGCGACGAAAAAATGAAAACAACATAAAACAACATAAAACAAAACAACAGATAACCGGATGAAAAACAAAACAAAAGTACCCGGCAGATTCCTGAACCTCTACGCACGGCTCAGGAAAATGAAGATCCCCTACCGGATCACCTTTTTTATCATTGGCATCGCTTCCACCATCTGGTTCCTTGTCAGGGTGATACCGAAACCGACCAGGGCCGGGTATCCCTGCATGCGGGTGGCCGCCCCGTTCATGTCCAGTTTTGTGCTTTACCTGCTGTCGCTGGCAGGTTCGGCCATGCTATTCAAACGTTCCCGCCACTTTTTGAGTAGGACCAGGTACATGATGGCTGCCATTGCTTTTGCCGGGGCACTGGTGCTGTTCGCGTTTTCTTCAAACCTTTTCCCGGAAAGGGCCGTGGCTTCGGTGGCCAAATCAGATCCTTCCGATTTCCCTCCCAACATGCCCATGGGTGAAGAGCTGGGGATCTTCCCGGGCAGGGTGGTCTGGGAGTGGGACCGGGACGCCACCGACGAGGATTGCACCAACACCTTTAACGATCCGGTCCGCGGAGAGGACGGCTTTTTCATGCTGTGCAACAACGACCTGTCGGTGATCAAACGGATGATGGACAACACAGTGATGAAACTCACCGGAACATACAGTCCGGGAGAGGCCTGGGACCAGCTGTTCATCGATTTCAACAAAAGAAAAGGTCTGGGAGAGGTCTCCTACCAGGAAGGCCAGACCATCTTCATCAAGATCAACCAGGGGACGGCCAGCTGGCAGACCAACTCCGATCTGACCAGGATCGAAAACCCCTGGAACCAAAGCAGCTACGGGATCGCGGAAACCACACCTGGCATGGCCATCAGCGTGCTGGACCAGCTGATCAACGATTTCGGGGTTCCGCAGGAGAACATTTACATCGGGGACCCCATGTCCCATATTTTCCAGGATGTCTACGAGGAGATGGCCTACCTCTTTCCTGATGTGAAGTATGTGGACCGGCAACGTTCCGATCTGGGAAGAACCCTGATCAGCGCAACATCGGAAGGGGCCATCAAATGGTCCGACAAGGGTACGGTGATGACCGGGGCCGGGACCGACTACCTCTACGCGGAGATGGTGAATGCAGATTACCTGGTCAATCTGGCCGCACTGAAGGCACACGCCAGGGCCGGGATCACCCTGACCGCGAAGAACCATTTCGGTTCCCATACCCGTGGCGATGCCGGGGCATGGCACCTTCACGGCGGACTCGTCTGCTATATCGACAACGATGTGCTGAACCCGGCGCGGACCGAGTACGGAGTGTACCGGGTGCTGACCGACCTGATGGGGCATGAGAGACTCGGGGCGAATACGGTGCTCTTTATCGTGGAAGGGTTGTGGGGCGGACCCGAGGCCACAGAAAAACCTGTGAAATGGAACTCGGCGCCCTTCAACGGGGACTGGCCCAATTCCATCCTGGCGTCCCAGGATGCCGTGGCACTGGAGTCGGTCTGCTTCGACCTGCTGAAAACCGAGTTCGATAATCCCAACGAACCGGGGAAGGACCGTCCATGGTACGGTGCGGTGGATGATTACCTCCACCAGGCAGCCGATTCAAGGAACTGGCCCGCGGGATTCATCTATGATCCGGAAGGGGACGGAACCCCCATGGGAAGCATGGGTGTGCACGAACACTGGAACAATGCGGCGGACAAACAATATTCCAGGAACCTGGGCTATGATTACGGGATCGAACTGATCGGTCCCAAATCGCTGGTCAAAAATGCGGTGAACGCCCTGGAAGCGGAAACCGCACCGGTGATCGACGGCGATGCGTCGGATGCCTGCTGGGAGGAGGCGCAGTGGTATGGGATCGACCAGACCTGGATCCCCTGGGGACTGGAAATCGACTCAGCTGACTTTTTCGGACGGTTCAAGGCATGCTGGTCAGCCGCAGAGAACCTTGTGTACCTCTATGTGGAGATCACCGATGATGCCTTTGTGGATGGTTATGTG
>DSDZ01000517.1 GCA_011048475.1 Bacteroides sp.
ATACGAAAAATACAACAACTTCGCCCAGGAGAGCCGGTATGATTCCGTTTTCCGGCTGATGGATACCATTGAAGGGGTGTACAGTACCTTCGATCATTACAGGGATGGTTTTGAAGTTGCCGTACTTTACAACAACAGGGCGGCCGCATACCTGTCCCTCTTCATGCAGCCGGGAAATGAGATACTGATCGGCGATACGGCTGTTTTCTTGTCGAAGGCTGAAAATGCAGTCCGTAAGAGTCTACGGATGTACCGGGAATGGCTCGAAGCATACGGGGGACTGGATGAGGCGGAGATCCGGGAAAACATCGCAGGGGATTTCCTGGCTGGCCTGGATCAGTACAGCAAGGCTGAGCAGGAACAATTCCTGGACAAACGGGTGGAGGAGATCATCGAGGCACAGACGGAGAACCGGCGGAGGCTTTCGGTGAGTTATACAAACCTGGGGATCATCAAAAGGCACCAGCAGAAGTATGACTCGGCTGCCGCCTGTTACCTGGAGGCGATCGATCTCTGGGAAAGGAACCTGACCGCAGAGAACAACCTGAATATCCTGCTCAACCGGCCCCTGCGAAAACAGGGCATCCTTCAGAAGCTTTTTCCACCTGAAAAATAATCTCCCATGATGAATAAAAACAATATCAGAATGATGAAGCGTAAAATGCTGCTGTTGTGTCTGACCACGGGCATTTGTCTGAGCTTTCCTTCAATTGCACAAAGTGAAGGACAGAATTTCGGGATCAGTTTCAGCGGGTTTGTGAAAAATGATTTTTTCTTTGATACGCGGCAGACCGTATCCATCAGGGAAGGGCATTTTCTTCTGTACCCGGCCGATGAGCTTCCTGACAGGAACGGGGAGGACATCAATGCACGGGCCAGCTTCAACTTCCTGGCCATCCAGACCCGGCTTACCGGGAAGATCACGGGGCCGGACGCTTTCGGGGCAAAAACCTCCGGGGTGGTTGAAGGCGCCTTTTTCGGAACGGCCAATCCGGACGTGAACGGTTTCCGGCTCAGGCATGCTTTCGTAAAACTGAACTGGACAAATACGGAGCTTCTCCTCGGGCAGTACTGGCACATGATGTTCATCACCGATGGCTTCCCGGGAACAGTCTCTTTCAATACGGGCGCCCCGTTCCAGTTTTTTTCGCGAAATCCCCAGGCAAGGCTCACCTACCGGATGGGGAATCTCAGCATTGCCGCCATGGTTGCCGCGCAGCGGGATTTCTCCAGTCCGGGTGGTTCCGAAGTGTTAAGGAATTCAATCATGCCCGATCTGCAGGGACAGGTCACTTTCAGCACCGGTCACCTGCTTGCGGGACTTACCGCCGGATATAAAAATGTGGTGCCCAGGATCAGGACGGACAGCCTCTATAAAACCACCACGGGGATCGGGGGATTCTCCGGGGAAGCATTCCTGAAGATCGCAACCGGCCCGGTCACCTGCAAATTTCAGGCGACATACCTGCAGAACGGCTATGACGGGCTTTCCATCGGGGGATATGCCGTGCGGTCCGTTACGGACCCGCTGAGGGATTACCGGGAATACACGACCATCAATACGCTCAACCTGTGGACGGACATCCACTCCAACGGGGAGAGGATCCAGGTCGGCATTTTCGCCGGATATTCCAAAAATCTCGGTACCGGCGAGGCGGTGGAAGATGTGGGCAGACTATCCCTCTACTCCAGGGGACATGACATTGCGATGCTCTACAGGGTTTCCCCCCGCATCATTGTCAACAGCGGGAAAACTCGTTTTGCTTTTGAGCTGGAACACACCGGTGCATATTACGGCGATTCGGTCAGCAGCATGGGGATCCCCGGGGATCTGAGTCTGGTTGTGAACAACCGGTTCCTGCTTGCCGCCTATTACTTTTTTTAAACTTTTTAAAACCGTGTTTTGAGAATCGCGATCATTTCAGACATCCATGAGGACATTGAAAACCTCAGGAAGATCATCGGCAGGATCGAAAAGAGCGGTTATGATCAGATGGTCTGCCTCGGCGATATTTCCGGGTTCAGTCACCCGTACTACAAATATCACAAAACAAGGAATGCCCATGAATGTCTCTCACTGCTGAGGGAAAAATGCGACATCATTGTCCCCGGCAACCATGATTTCCATGCGGCCCGCAGGATCCCCGAGCATTCAGCGGTCTTTGATTTTCCCTCCGACTGGTACGAGATGGACCACAGGGAGAGGGTACGGCTCGCGAACGGTGAGATCTGGCTGCATGAGACGGATGACCTGGATCCCCTTTACCGGGCCGGGGATCTCGAATTCCTTCGCTCACTGCCGGAATATCATATTTTGAACACTCCGGGCGGGAACATCCTTTTCAGCCACTATGCCTATCCCAATCTCTCGGGACTGAAGCAGGGTTTTTACATACAGGAAAAAGAATTCCGGTCCCATTTTGATTTCATGGAACAAAAGGGCTGCAATACCGGATTCACGGGACATGCGCATGTTAGGGGCTTTTACGTGGTCACGCCCGGTCATTTCAGGCATTACCGCTACCGCAGGTATCAACTGGACACCTTCCCGGTTTGCATTGGGGTTCACCCGGTTACAAGCCATAAAAAGAGAAGCGGATTTTGTATCTTTGATACGGACAGTTTTCAATTACAGGCGATAAAAAGCTGATTATGCCGGAGAAGAGCCTCAGACGCTTCTTTATCTCCATCGTATTGCCTTCTATCCTGGCGATCGGATTTTTTATTCTTTCCATATTCATCATCATCCTGCCTTCCTTCGAAAGGAACATCATGGAGGTGAAAAAAGAGATGATCTCGGAGCTTACCAATGCAGCCTGGAGCCTGCTGGACGAATATCACAGGGAGGCCGTGACGGGGAACATGCAGGAGGATTCCGCCAAACACCTTGCCGCAGAAAGGGTCAAGCAGATCAGGTACGGGGATGATTACAAGGATTATTTCTGGATCGTCGACATGCAGCCTGTGATGATCATGCATCCCTACAGAACGGAGTTGATCGGAAAGGACCTGAGCGACTACGAGGATCCTGAAGGCAAATTGCTTTTCGTTGAGGCTGTCAGGATTTCAGAAAGGGAGGGCGAAGGCTTCATTGACTATATGTGGCAATGGAAAGACGACTCAACCCGGATCGTTCCCAAACTCTCTTTCGTAAAGTCATATGAGCCCTGGGGCTGGGTGGTGGGTACCGGGATCTACCTGGAGGATGTCCGTGAAGAGATCCGCACGCTCAAGAGCCGGATCCTGTGGATGTCATTGCTGATCACGCTCGTCATCAGCATCATTCTCGCATTTATCATCCGCCAGAGCCTCAGTATCGAGAATAAAAGAAAGCAGGCCGAGGCCAAACTGCAGCAGTCGCGCCTCAAATACAAATCACTGGTGGAATCCTCCACCGAAGGGACCCTGATGTTCCAGAACGGGGAGATCATCTTCTCGAATATCAAAGTAAGCGATATCAGCGGATATGATCCCTTTGAGATCCGGAAACGCAGTTTTGGGAACCTGTTTGAAATAAGCTGGGACGAACTAATTGGCACCTTCACAGATCCTAAGAAATCTGTCTCACTCGAGACACGCCTGAAGTGTAAAGACGGTTCCGCGAAAGAGGTTGTCGTTACTGCATCAAGGATCCCCTATGCCGATGATACCGGGTATGTCATCATTGTGAAAGAGATCAGCGCCCGGCGAAAATTTGAAAAGGAGAACGAGTTCCTTTCCCGGGAGCTTCAGACGTCCCTGCTGCTGATGGATCAGCCCATCAGATCCCTCATAGGGGAAATAAAAACATGCCCGCCTCAGACGCCTGTCCGTGAAGCTGCTTCCATCATGACACGAAAGCAGAAAAACGTACTGTTTATCAGCCAGGAGGAAAACATCATCGGGGTGATCAGCGACAGCGACCTGATGAAGAGGGTCCTGGCAGAAAATGCCAGCCCGGAAAGACCTGTGGTGGAATTCATGACCTCGCCTGTCCTTTACATATCTGAGGATGCGCCTATGTATGAAGCCCTTCTCAAAATGAAGAGCCACCAGGTCTCCCACCTGGTCACGCTGGGTGCTGACGACCGGGTCAGCGGGGTGATCAGCTTCAAAGATCTTTCTGAATTTCAGCATAATGCCATCAGTTTCATGATCAGGGAGATTGAAACTGCCGAAAACATGACAGGGATCAAGGCAACCTATAAACGGCTGCCTGTCCTGATCAGTGCGCTGATCGAAAGCGGATCCAGGACCATCAGCCTTACGAACATCATCACCTCGGTCAATGATGCGGTGCACAAGAGGATCATTCAACTGGCCATTGAGGATTTGGGTACCCCTCCTTGCAGATTTTCATTCATGGTCTTCGGAAGCGAGGGGAGGGGGGAGCAGACCCTGGCCACCGACCAGGACAACGGGATCGTTTTTGAACATGCGGACAATCAGGAGGAGGAGGATATGAAGGCCTATTTCCTGTCACTCGGGGAGCGGGTGAACAGGGACCTGCACGATGCGGGATATCATTATTGCAGGGGGGATGTAATGGCACGAAATCCGAAATGGACCCAATCCCTCGGGCACTGGAAGAAACAGTTTACCCTGTGGATCAACGAGAGCGATCCCGCTGCGATCATGGAGGCAAACATCTTTTTCGATTTCAGGTCCGTATTCGGCGATGAAGCCATAGCAGCGGAACTAAGGGATCATGTCAATAAGACCACTGAAAATAAAGCTGTGTTTTTCTATCACATGGCGCAGTCGGTATTGAAATTCAAGCCCCCGCTGAATATTTTCGGACATATCGTTGGAAATGATTCTGAAGCAGATGAACTTTTGCTGGACAGCAAGAAGATCCTGTTCCCGGTCATTTCTTTCCTGCGGCTTTATTCGATCAGGGAAAAGATCGATGCAACAAATTCAATGGAGCGGGCCGGCCTGCTCCTGTCCGGCAAGATCATCGATCATGAGACATATGAAGAAATCATCCAGGCATGGAGCTTTCTGACAATGCTGCGTCTGAGGTCACAGGTAGACAGCATCACCCGCAATGAGCCGCCCGGGAACATGGTCAACATCAAAAAGCTTTCGCGCATCGAACAGGGCACCCTGAAAAAGATCTTCTCAGGGGTAAGCGAATTGCAGACCCGGGTAGGATTCAACTTCAAGGGATCGGAAACCTAGCACGACAGAGTTTTCCGGCACAAATCAATCTCCGGCATGCCGGCTTGCAATCATCCGGGTCATTCTATTTCATTCCGGATTACCGGAATGGTTTGAAGATATGCCCAGATGGCCGAAGCCTCTTCATCGGTGATCCTTGGGGCCGGTGCCATGGGCGGTTGAACAGTGGTGCCGTCAGGTTTCCTTCCGAACCTGAGTGCCATGACAAACTCTTCCCTGGTCCAGGATCCGATCCCGGTTTCTTCATCCATGGTCAGGTTGGATGAGTAAACCTTGTTCATTTCCTTATCGTAAAGCACATTCCCTCCCCCGAAGTAACCCTTGGAGTTTTCCGGCTGCAGGGGATCCATTTTGGCAAAACTGGCACTGTGGCAGCTGTAACAATCAAACTTACCAACAGCCAGGTATCTGCCATAGGCGACCTGATCAGATTTTGGCGGAGCCACCACGGGCTCGTCCGGATAAGGAAGGGGCTCCAGCCCTGTCCGCAGGAGGAATTTTGCAAAGAAACTTGGTTTGGGTTCCGGCTGTTCCAGGTCAGATGGCTGGACCATCGGATGGTCTGATTTCAGAAAGGCAATCACACTGTAAAGGTCTTCATCCGAAAGCAGCGGGAACTTCGGCATCCAGGGGGGGATATATTTTCCATCCCTGTCGACTCCGGAACGGATCAGGTATGCCAGTTCTCCGTCCGTGTACCCGGCGATTCCAACATCCGGGTGTTGCGTGATATTTGAAGCGTAAATTTCCCCGAAGTCCTGCGCATCTGCCATATAGGCTCCGCCCAGCTTTCCATCCGTGGATGCGTGGCACTGCATGCATATCACCGAGGCAATTCTCTCGCCTTCGGCAACACGTTCCGGTGTTGCCTCGACCGAAAGGTCCGGATAATCGACCTCGAATTCCGGGATCTTTGCTGTACTGATGAAGATTACGATCGCCAGGACGATGACAGCGATTCCTGCCAGAACAAGCAGCAAAACTTTTACTGGTTTTTTCATGACTGGAGGATTTAGTTCCTGAGTGTAAATGTATTACATAGTAATATACAAAGCAATAGCACCCCGTTGATCCGAATCACTTTTTAAATTCATTATGATGATGACAATGATAATGACCTCTTTCAGGATATTAACCCTTAAGTAAATCAGGGGATGCTGCAGCTGGATTACAGCCAAAAGGAGGCTATCGGGAATCATCATCCGTTTGAACAGAAATATAAATGGAGATTAATCGTTAAATTTGTACGGGGAATGAAAACAACCATGAATCTAAGGGCGAAGAAACTTAAGCGGGTCCAACTTATTTTAAATACGGATAAACCTTCTCTACTGGCAAAGGTGGAAGCTGTGTTTAAAAAGGAAAAAGACACCGATTGGTGGAATGAGATCAGCGAAGCTGAGAGAACTGCCATTGAGGAAAGTCTTGATGAGGCGGATCGTGGCAAACTTATCCCACACGAGGAAGTCATGAAAGAGGTCCGGGCCAAATACAACCTGGACTGATGGATATCAGCTGGACACCCAGGGCCAGGCCTACATACTTTAAAATCATCGAATACCTGGGAAATGACTGGAGTGAAAGAGAAATCCGGAACTTTATTAACGAAGTTGATAAATTACTGGACCAGATCAGGCAAAACCCTGAGATGTTCGAAGAATCCGGGGCAAAAAAAATGTCAGAAAAGGTTTTATTAGCAGTCATAATAGTCTGTATTACAGGGTTAGGCCAAGAAAAAAGGAATTGCAGTTGTTACTTTTCTGGGATAACCGGCAGGATCCGACCAAACTGATCTATTAGAAGGATAAATTCACCAAGTGTAACGCAGGCCGATGGTGAAGAGGCCCCCGTAGTTGCGGATGTGGATGGGATCTTTGCCGGTGACAGGCAGGGCACCGGCCAGGTAAAGGCCTTCCAGGAAAAGGCCAAACCGGCCCGGCATGAATTCCACGCCGCCCCCTGCGCTAACACCGGGGATCAGTTTGTTCTGGTCATCCAGCGGATAACCGGTTCCGTTGTTGTAGCCCAGGAGGACATCGAGCCTGGGTCCGGCAAGCAGGTAGGGGCTGAGCCTGCCGGGTAATGGTTTGTATTTCAGTGCCGGGGACAGGGAGAAGTACTGGAAGCTGCTGCGTGTGAGGTCGCCCTTGTTCTCGACAACCCGGTTATCTTCCAGGTGGTAGACCGTGATGGATCCGGTCGTGGTACTGCTTCCCATAGGGAGGTAACCGGCCTCCAGCCGGATATCCCAGTGCTCGCCCCGCGTAAATTCCAAAAAGAAGGACGCGGCGGGACCAGCGATGGAGCCGGTTTCCATCCGGTAATTGCCTCCGGGAAGGGTAAAGACCACCCTCTGGTTCGACAGGGAAAGCCCTGCTTTCACACCCATGCTCAATTGCGGCTGCGCCTGCAGGCCCGGCACTCCGGAGAGCATGGCCAAGGCCATGGAGCACATGACCAGGGAACCAGAGATCGAACCGCGGCTTTTTGGATGCATGCAAGCTTTTGGATGCAGGGGTCTCATTGCACGATGATCTTTTTGGTTACAGAAAGCTGCCCATAAGTGATCCGGAGGAAATAGATGCCCGCCTCCAGGCTCCCCGTGTGGACCTCATGAGGCAGTCCGGGCATGACCCCTTCATGGATGCTGCTGTGGACCAGCTGGCCGGAGAAAGCGTAAAGCTCCAGCCGGATGTCTGTTGGCCGTTCACCGCCCACAGAGAAGCTGAAGTGGTCCACCACCGGGTTGGGATAGACCTCCACGCGTAATGCGGACTTCCTCTGTGCGGTTCCCTCCACCCGGTTCAGCACGTGGTTATCGGGGTCGATCTCAATGCCGGTGACTTCCCGGGGGATCTGGAAAACGTAGCTTTCCTCCGCCTGGTCATGGAACACCCGAACGGTGGTGTCTCCACCAGCCCAGGCGAGCCTGTATTCCATGGACATTTTGAACAGCGGGGTCTGTACGGAAGATCCGCGCTGGGTCACATGCAGGGTGACCTGTGATCCATCCTGTTCCCAGGCAGCACCGTATATGGGGAATCCCGCACCGAAGTACCACTGGTCGAAGAAATCCGTAAAATCCTTCCCGGAAAGCTCTTCCAGTACCGCCTTGAAATCCAGGCCGGTCGCCGTGCCATTGGCATGCCGTGCAAGGAACTCCCTGAGGATCCCGTAGAAAAGTACGTCGTCCTGCAGTTCGTAGCGCATCATATAGATCATGGCCATCCCCTTGTTGTAGGAGAGGCTCCCGCTGAATATCCTGGCATCGCTCTGCACTTCCTGGACGGGGATATAGATGGTTCCGTCCGGTTCCTCCAGGGCGCTGTTGAACCGGTAGTCCCGTTCGCCGGGTGCATATTCGGGTCCCAGGGCCTCTGTGGCCATGTAGCCGGCAAAGGTGGCAAAACCTTCGTTGATCCAGATATCCTGCCAGGTCCCGCAGGTGACATAATTGCCGAACCAGGAGTGCCCCAGTTCGTGCGCCACCAGGTAGAATTCGAAGTTCCCCATGCCGGTCATGGTCTGGTGCTCCATTCCGCCTCCCCGCGGCCAGAGGTAGTGCCCGTATTTTTCATCCCGGAAGGGATAGGGGCCGAACCGTTCACAGAAAAGCTCCATGACGGGGACCGTCACATCGATATTTTCCCGGTAGGTCTCCAGGCAACCGGGCCTGTCGTAAACGAAGTTCTGTATGAAAATGGGAGAGGAGGATCCTCCGGGATGCGCTTCCAGGTTGTATTCCACATAATCGGCCACCGCAATGGAGATCAGGTAATAGGCGATGGGGTAACGGGATTTCCATTCATACCGGACTTTCCCGTTTGGGAAGTAAGTGGTGGCGGTCAGCAGGCCCTGGCTGACACCCTTCAGATGGAAAGGGGTGGTAATGCTGACGTGAACCGAATCGGCTTTGTCCTCCAGGTCCTGTTTGCAGGGGAACCAGTCTCTGGCATAAAAAGGTTCAGTACTGGTATAGGTGACCGGGACGTTCCAGTTCTGATCGATCTCCCGGACCATCCCTCCGCCGGTGTTGCCGCTGTACCGGACCCTGATGGAGAGGAAGCTTCCGGCTGGAGCGGTTTCCGCCAGGGTGACATGCAACATGTCCCCCTGGTGGCTGAAACCCGCCCCGGTCCCGTTCACTTCCACTTCCTCAACTTCCAGCCCTTCAAACAGGTCCAGGGCGAGCACATCCAGCGGCTGGTCCGGCAACTCTGCCAGGATGGTGGCCTCCCCCCGGATATAATCCGAAGTGTTATCCACCTCCACATCCAGCCCGTAAAACTTCACATCGTATTCCTGTGCCAGGAGGCTACCCGCAGCCGGGTTGAGGAGTAAGAAAGCCGCAAACAGGAAAAACCGGCTACAGATGGAGGAAAGGCCCGTCATAAAAAAGTGCTTTCAGATATATCTAAGATGCACGGGGACGTAAATACCCTATCTCAATTCCTCACTTTGACGATCCCTTTTACAAACAGAGCAAACGGCACAAGGCAGATCTGGCCGATCAGCTTTTGTTTACGGGCCAGGCATATGGATACCAATATCACGGGGATCCCCAAAACCAGGTTCAACAGGTCGGTGGGGACAAGGCCATGGATGCTTCCTCATCCGGGTATATTTCATGCGGATATGCCACGCCGGCGATTGAAACTCCTGCCATCAGGATGACCAGGATCAATGTGTTCACATGCACGGGCTTCAGGTCAGGCCTGACCGGAAAATTGAGATCAGAATCTGTCATGGCTGCTCAACTTTCTGTCGAGTTCGATTTGATGCAACGCTGTTTCCAGGAAAATGTCCCGGTTTTCGAGAAAATCGTCGAGGGTTTCATGTGCCTCGATATCCGGCAGGATCGCTGTTTTCTCCATGTTGCTGACCGCGGCGGAATAGGTGGAACGCCCGATGGTAAGGATCAGCTGCGTATGCTCCAGTCGGAACTCGGTATCTCTGCCGGCATTGCATTTAAAGGTGGCCCCGCCGGGTGTGCCGATGAACGTTCCGATATGATGGTATTTCAGCAACGCGCAGAAATGGCCGTTGGTTGAACCGCAGCTGCCATCGATCAGCGTATAGAGCCGGCCGTCAAAATGATCTTCCGGCAGGGGCAGAGGTTGTGACAGGGTATCGTACCTGCCGTAGGGTTCCGCAAAATAGGGCACCGGTCTCTTCTGGAGGTATGCCAGCAATACGGAGGAGCAGAAGGGATCGCCGCCACCGTTGCCCCGGACATCAAGGATCAGGTGACCGATGCCCCTGGTTCGGATCAGGTGGAAACAGGAATCCATCAGGTGACGGAATTCGTTTACCCTGTCATAATAGATGAAGGTGGGGACGGTTAAAAGCGCCGTGTTCATTTCTTCAAGGATCTCGAATTGGGGAAGGGGATGGTTGAAATGGGCGAACACCACCTTCCGGACCGATTCATGGTCCGCCGGGGCCAGGACCTTACTTTCCGGGCTGTTGTGGCCCGGTGGAATATAGCTGACCGTGTATTGATCGGGCAACCCGTATGCACTGGCATAGAACATGGAAAAACGTTTCGTCACCTGTGCATCGATGAAATGGGGGTTCAGGGCATCCGCCGAAGTGATCTTCCTCAACCGGTCCCATATTTCATTGACCGGTCTCCCGTTGATCTCCAGGATGATGCTTCCCCGTGGTACCTCATCTGAATCAAGATAACTTCCTGCAACAACGATCAGATTATCAATTCGTTTCAGTGTGAGCGGGAACATCCTG
>DSDZ01000112.1 GCA_011048475.1 Bacteroides sp.
ATCTTAGTTTAGTAAGCTGCCTTCGCAATCGGTGTTCTGTGTAATATCTAAGCATTTCACCGCTACATTACACATTCCGCCTACCTCAACTAGATTCAAGAAAACCAGTATCAATGACAATTCTACAGTTGAGCTGCAGGATTTCACCACTGACTTAATTTCCCGCCTACGTACCCTTTAAACCCAATGAATCCGGATAACGCTTGCATCCTCCGTATTACCGCGGCTGCTGGCACGGAGTTAGCCGATGCTTATTCGTACGGTACCGTCAAGCTTCTACACGTAGAAGTGTTTCTTCCCGTACAAAAGAAGTTTACAACCCGTAGGGCCGTCATCCTTCACGCGGCATGGCTGGTTCAGGCTTTCGCCCATTGACCAATATTCCTCACTGCTGCCTCCCGTAGGAGTCTGGTCCGTGTCTCAGTACCAGTGTGGGGGACCATCCTCTCAGACCCCCTAGACATCGTGGTCTTGGTGAGCCATTACCTCACCAACTAACTAATGTCACGCATGCCCATCTCTAACCGCCGGAGCTTTGACTATAAAAAGATGCCCAATCATAGCCATATGGAGTATTAATCCGAATTTCTTCGGGCTATTCTCCAGTTAGAGGTAGGTTACAAACGCGTTACTCACCCGTGCGCCGGTCGTCGCCTGGCCGAAGCCATCGTTACCCCTCGACTTGCATGTGTTAGGCCTGCCGCTAGCGTTCATCCTGAGCCAGGATCAAACTCTTCGTTGTAGAAAAATTTAATTTGCTCAAGACTCTTCACTCCTGATATTCTTTGGAATTTCAGGTGACTACTTTACCTTGTTCTTACTTCAATATTTTCAAAGAACTTTTGTTCACATTTGGACGAACTGCAAAGATACGAAAAAATTATCGATTTCACTTAAAAACTTCCTCACAATTTCAATCTTCACAGAACATCACTTTCAAAAAGCGGATGCAAAGATAAGTACATTAATTTCTAATCTCCAAATATTTTTTTCAGTTTGTGAATTATATTTTACAAGGCATTGACATGTAGCATGATAAGGGTATTCCTCCTTTCTCATTGGATCGTTCTTCCAAAAAATGGTTTAATTTTGTTCCTTTCGGCACATCAGGATGAGCGAGCGACTGGTCATCGTACCCACATACAACGAGATCGAGAACATCGGGAAGATCGTCGAAGCCGTCATGGGCCTTCCGGCGGAGACAGACCTCCTGGTGGTGGATGACCGTTCGCCGGACGGTACGGGACAGCGGATCAGGGAACTGCAGCCGAAATACAGGGACCGGCTCCACCTGCTGGAAAGGCCGGGGAAGCTGGGTCTGGGCACGGCCTACATCGCAGGATTCAAATGGGCCCTTGAAAGGGAATACAGGTACGTCTGCGAAATGGATGCCGATCTGTCCCATGATCCAAACGACCTCCCGAGGCTGTTCGATGCCTGCAACCACGACCGGGCCGATGTGGCCATCGGTTCCCGTTACATCTCGGGCGTCAATGTGGTCAACTGGCCCATCAGCCGCGTACTGATCTCCTATTTTGCTTCAGTATACGTGCGCCTGATCACGGGGATGAAGGTGCGTGATGCCACAGCGGGTTTCGTCTGTTACAGGAGAGCGGTGCTGGAGGCCATCAATGTGGACCAGATCCGCTTCAAAGGGTATGCCTTTCAGATCGAAATGAAGTTCAAAGCCTGGAAATACGGCTTCAGGGTGGTGGAACTCCCAATCATCTTCACCGACCGCAGGGAAGGCTCATCCAAAATGTCAGGAAGGATCGTCAGCGAAGCTGTCTGGGGCGTGGTACGGATGAAAATCGCCTCATGGTTCAAACAATATCCGCGTCCGGGGACGGAGGCCTGAAAGGGGGCATGGGGACGTGGCCGCAAATGGGTAATATAATGAATAATTATCTGATCATCAATGCCAGGATCGTGAACCAGGGGACCGTGGTACCCGGATTCGTACTGGTCCGGGGAGGGATTATCAGGGCTGTGGCACCGGGAAAACCCGGGGCGGAAACCGACCTGGCGGAGGTGGTGGATGCCGGCGGCAAATACCTGATCCCCGGGGTGATCGATGACCACGTCCACTTCCGCGAACCGGGGCTTACACACAAGGCGGAGATCGCCACCGAATCCAGGGCTGCCGTGGCGGGGGGCGTGACTTCCTACATGGAAATGCCCAATACCAGTCCCCCGGCGGTAACCATTGCCGAACTGGAAAAGAAGTTCGAGCGTGCCTCTGAGGCATCCCTTGCCAATTACTCCTTCTACCTGGGCGCCGCCACCGGTAACATCGGGGAGCTCGGGAAACTGGATCCTGAGCGTCATTGCGGGGTGAAGCTTTTCATGGGCTCTTCCACCGGGAACATGATGGTGGAAAAACCGGAAGCCCTGGAAAGGGTATTTGCGGAATCTCCCGCCCTCCTGGCCGTGCATTGCGAGGATGACGCAATCATCCGGAAGAACCTGGAGCTGCAGCTGAAGGTATTCGGGGACAACATTCCCGTGAGGATGCATCCCGTCATTCGCAGTGATGAAGCCTGCTTCCGTTCAAGCGCCCGGGCGGTGGAACTGGCACAGAAGCATCACACCCGGCTGCACGTTTTGCATGTGACAACGGCCAGGGAAATGGATCTGTTCGAGAAGGGGACCGACTACACGAAGAAAAGGATCACCGGAGAAGCCTGTGTCCATCACCTCTGGTTCCATGACGCGGATTACGAAAGGAAAGGGACCCTCATCAAATGGAATCCGGCCATCAAAACATTGCATGACCGCGATTCCCTGCTTAAAGGGCTGTTGGAGGACAGGCTGGATGTGATCGCCACGGACCATGCACCGCATACCATTGAGGAAAAACAGAACAAATATTCCGTTGCGCCCTCGGGGGGACCAATGATCCAGCATTCACTGGTGGCAATGCTGGAACTGGTCCACCGGAAAAAACTGACCATCGAAAAGGTTGTGGAAAAAATGTGCCACGCCCCGGCCAGGCTCTTTGGAATCAAGGAACGGGGTTTCATACTTCCCGGTTACAAAGCCGATCTGGTGCTGGTGGACACGGAACATGAATGGACCGTAACCCGCCGAGGGCTTTATTACAAATGCGGCTGGTCGCCCCTTGAAGGAGAGGTGTTCCATTCCCGGGTAACCCACACCTGGGTGAACGGGAAGCTGGTGTTCATGGATGGAATGTTCAATGAGATGGTGCGTGGGGAAAGGTTGGGATTTATTAAGAGTTAGAAAGTTAGTGGTTAGGAAGTTAGGAAATAGATAATACTGATAACCAAAAAATACGTATCAATGAAAAGAAAACTTCAATCAGGGCCGCAATACGCCCTTTACGCGGGCCTGCTGGTCATGGCCATTTCGATCTCCTCGTTCACGGGCTGTTCCTCAGGCAAAAAGGACACACAGGAAACAGAAAAAAAGAATCCTGCCTGCAAGGTGGAGACAACTTTGTTCGGGATCACAGCTGAAGGGGATTCCGTGATGCTGTACACCCTCAAGAATGAAAAAGACTACGTGGTAAAGATCACCAATTTCGGTGGGATCATCACCGAAATTCATACACCGGACCGGGAGGGTCAGTTCGGGAACATCGTCCTGGGATTTGACAACCTGGACCGGTATCTTGCCGGTCATCCCAACTTCGGTGCCCTGATCGGCCGTTACGGCAACCGGATCGCGGATGCAAAGTTCACCCTGGACGGAGTTACCTACCAGCTCGCGGCCAACAACGGGGACAACTCGCTGCATGGCGGAGTGATCGGTTTTGACGATGTGATCTGGGAACCGGAAGTGATCTCCTGCGATGAGCGGGCAGCACTGAGACTTTCCTATGTCAGCGAGGACGGGGAAGAGGGATTCCCGGGTACGCTGACCGTCCATGTCACTTACGAACTTCTCATGGATCAGCTCCTCATCACCTATGAAGCCACCACAGACAAAGCCACCCCGGTCAACCTGACAAATCACAGTTATTTTAACCTTGCCGGTGAGGGAACCATTCTGGACCATGTGCTTTACATCAATGCCTCCAGGTACACCCCGGTGGATAATGAGCTGATCCCCACAGGAGAGATCGCACCTGTGGAGGGGACTGCCTTCGATTTCAGGAAACCGCGGGTGATCGGTGAACGGATTGATGAGGTGCCGGGTGGATACGACCATAATTTTGTTCTGGACCAGGCAGAAGGAGAGAGAACACTGGCCGCCAAATTAATGGACCCGAAAACTGGAAGGTCCCTGGAAGTGATCACCACAGAACCGGGGGTTCAGTTTTACACCGGAAATTTCCTGGACGGATCACTCTCATCCGGGGACTTCACCTACGTGAAACATTCGGGCCTCTGCCTGGAAACACAGCATTTCCCGGATTCACCCAATCAGCCTGACTTCCCCAGCACCATTCTAAGGCCGGGTGAGACCTATTCCACCCAGACGATCTTCAAGTTCGGGGTTGAGAAATAAGGGGCCGATCAGGCAAGTATACCAATGTGTGCATTTTTTAATATGTCGGCCGGAAAGCTTCGGTCAGGAAATTGTATTCAGGGTGAATGCATTGAACTGGTGCTAAATGATATCGATGAAGCGATCTTGTCGCCTGGCTCCGCCAGAGCCTGATCAGGGAAAACAGATACGCAGAAGATACCTTGACCTGCAGGCTCTGAAAAAAGCCTGCTACACAAGACACTTTTTCAGTCATATTCTGTTTTTTCTATCTCGATGCCTCCAACGAGTTTTCTTGCTTTTATCAGGGCTTCTGCCCGTATTGTATATTCAGAAGGGTAAAGCAGTCGTTCGCTTGCCGATTTCACTGATTCGGTGTTCTGACTTGCCTGGATCAGCTTGCTGGCTGTTTCGGCATTCTCTTTTTCTTCCGGATCGTCTGATTTCATCAAGGTCTCAGCCTTCTCCAGAATCAACCTCTGCTGAATCGAAAGAATTTGTTCCAGGGTTTCCACAGCATTGGTCTGCAGCCGTTCCCGGTCCACTCCCCCCACGAGCATCTCGGCAGCAAGCAGGTTCTCAAAACAATACTGATAATTGAACGGGTGGATGATATGGGGCGCATCGGGAATTGTCGGAGGCCATTGACCGTCTGAATTGTAAGAGTTGGTCAGATGGTACCAGGCTTTCTCCTTTGTGACCCGGTCGAGGCCTGAACCTGATGAAGTCAGCCGCTCCCTCACCAAGTCCTGCCAAGGTCTGAGCAGGTGGGCAAGCGGAGTGGAAGCCCAGAACGAAGCCTGCGCTCCATGCCAGGCCGAATCGTCATTGAAGTGCAACGTATCGGACAATGGTTCCAGGTTTTGACAGGCATCATTAAAAGTTATAAACTTGCCCAGCTTTTGACATTCAGAAACCAGCCTGATCAGTTTTTCCCTGGATTGCGGATTTGCTTCAAACACGTTGTCCGGCTTATTCTGGTATTTAAGCCGGAACCATCCGTTGGTACCGATATATTCTGCATCATCGGCAAAAATGATCAATGCACCTTCCGGTTCACCCGGCTTCCGGGCAGTATATTTTTTAATAAGATCCATGGTGGCATCGAATGAATAACCCTTCATTCCCATGAAGTAACGTACTGCAAATTGTGCCACGCGGTCGGTCCGCAAAAACATTCGGAGTTTTCCCTCTTCCACTCCGTGAATTTTATGAAAGGGGAAATGGATCGCTCTTTCGTATCCAGGCAGGTCATAATGAAATCCAAAGTTATAAAATGCCGGTTTGCCGGTGTGTTCTCTTTCATAGATCTCCGGCCGGTTGGGCTTTCCGTCAGGTCCAATCGAACGGCTGTAGGCTTCAAAATCACCGATCATGTTCGAATACCCACATTCAACGACCTGTCGCGGCACATAGGAACGCCATCCACATTCGGGATTCCAGAAACTCACTGGCTGCATGCCCAGGTATTTGCGATAGATGTCGTTGGAGAACCTGATGGACCAGAGACCGTCCTCCCGCGGGAAATTCGCCAACATTGGATGGGCATAAGGTGACCCCATGAATTCGCACTGGCCGCGCTCAATGGCGTCCTTCAGCTTTTCAAGAACATCCGGTGCTATCAGGGCCATGTGTTCAATGGTATAGCCCGACGCTTCAAAAACATACCTGACATCAGGAAAGTTTTCCCGCATGGTATCAAATATCAGCTCATAAGATGACCGGATGACAAATTCATACTTTTCAGGAACCAGATATGCGTAATTGAGGTTGGCATGGAAAATTGAAATATATTTCATAAAATGGCAATGATTTAATTAAAAAGGATATACAGAACGATCATAACGGCAATCAGCAATCCCCACACCCATTTTACCACGGGTTCCACCTTCAGGTGACTTCTGTAGGCTTCTTGCAGCGAGGGTATTCCGGACACCTCTCCTTCAGATCGGGTCAGTATGGAAATAATGATCATCAACGCGGTTAATCCCAGAAAAATAAGAAATGACAGGAACAAAAAGTGCGGCCAGAAGTCTGCTTCGGGAATATTGTTCAGAAAACAGAACCCGATAGCCAGACTGATGATGGTTCCTGCAGCCAGGACGAAGTTAGCGGCCCTGGCAGTCGCCTTTCTCCAGAGAATACCAACAACAAAGACAGTGGTAACAGGCGGGGCAAGGAATCCGAGGATGGCCTGAAAAAAACTGAACAAATCCAAATCCCTCATGCTGGCGATCGCCAGTGCAAGCAAAACCGATATTACGGCTCCCGCAAGCGTGGTAATTCTTCCTTTGAAAATGATTTCCTTCTGGGTGGATTCTGGTTTGATCCGCTTAACATAAATATCCAGCATTAACAGTGTGCTCAGAGAATTCAGTGCAGAGGCAATGGTGCTGATCAGTGCGGCCATCAATACAGTGACGATTAATCCGACCATGCCGGGGGGAAGGAGTTTGCTCACCATGGTCATGTAGGCTTCTGTAGGGTCGGACAGATTGGGAAACAGCACCAGGCAAATTATTCCCGGAAGAATGAACAGGGGCACATCCAATATCTTCAGCCAGCCTGTGAAGTTCGCCCCCAACTGACCCTGTGTCAAATTTTTAGCTCCGAGTACCGACTGCACCATGCTCTGATCTGTGCACCAGAACCATACCCCCATGACCGGATACCCCAGCAGTATGGCAAACCAGGGATATTCCGGATTATCTGCCGGGAGAAACAGTTTCCAGTAGCTCTCGTCCACTCCCGAAATCAGGTTCCGTATTCCGCCTGCTTCCACAAGTCCCGTTATGGTTAGAACAGAAGAGGCAATGATCAGCAAAGACATTTGAAATATATTTGTATTGGCCACGGTTTTCAGTCCGCCACTCACCGTGAAGAAAGCAGATATCGCCACCAGGGATGATACCGACAACCACAGGGGCCAGTGCATGATCTGACTTACCAGGAGTCCGCCGGCATAAAGCGTCAATGCGAGCCACGAAAGGAGAATGGTAACCACGAAGTACCAGGTTAGTAACTCCCGGGTCGTATCGTTGAACCGCTCCCCCACGAATTCAGGCAGGGTGCTGATCTTCATTCTCAGGTAGTGCGGACTGAATACGATCGCCAGCAGAAATATAAATACAAAGGCGTACCAGGAGAAATTCCCGCCGACAATTCCGGTTGTGTACCCGATGCTTGCAGATGCGATCAGCATGGATGGACCCACATTTGTTCCCCACATTGTAAATCCGATACTGGGCCACCCCAGTGAATGCTGTGCCAGAAAGAGGTGTTCGCCGCTTTTTCGTTTTTTAAAGCTGATCCACGAACCCAGCGCCACCAGCACGACCACATACAGGATCATCACCACCAAATCAAGAGATGTGAGTTGCTTGTAGATATCCATAATCTTTAAAAGGTTTTATGACAGACGATTCCCCGGGAGGTGAACATAGATGCCATATTGTCATCTCACGACACCATTCTGGTAATCATGGATCCGTTCCATGGGAACCCAGGTCGCACCTTTTTCTGCGCCGGGAGGAGGCTGCATAAAGGTTTTCATCCATTCATCCCAGACAGTCATGCGGTTGCCCGAGGCTGCATGTACCACCACCGGCCAAACGCCTTCGGCACTTTGATGGCATTCATATTTCTGAACCGCCTCTGCCTCATCCCTGAATTCGGTCATCATCACAATATCTTTTGTTTTACATACAGGCAGGTCATTTTTTCCCAGGGTCGATTCGAGGTCCATATACGCCGGCTCAAGACCGGCATGATCCTTAACCTCTGTTGCCCCGATCTGGTGAGAATAATCGTAGTTATTGTCCAGAACCACCAATCCGATGGCATGGAAGTTATACCTGCTGAAATTGGATGCTTCTATCAGGTTATTCCGGAGGATAAAAAGCTTTTCCCCGGTTCCGCTGGTGGCTTCGTCCAGAAATATTCCGGTCACCGGCGCATCCTGCGCCCAATCCGAACGTTTGATCCCGTAGATATGGTTCCCCGAAATGATTGTTCCCGGCTGCATGGAAAGGGTATAGATCGCGGCTCCATCGGCCATCATATTAACCACACCGGATATCCGGTTGTTGGCGATTCTGTTGTCCCGCATGGCGTTTGGTGCCTGGGTCCATCCATAGCCCACACTGATCCCCGAATAGGGAATATCCTGAATGATATTGTGTTCAATCTTCATTCCCGCCGGATAGCCTGCAACGATGGCGCTGGTCCCGTAGTAGTCACACCCGGTCCGGAAGATGACATTATTCCGGATGATATCGTTGGTACAGATTTCTTGTTTGTTCTCAGGATCGTAGGGGACATGCGCTTCCGTCTCTTCATTCATGGTAAATTTCCCTACCGATATACCGCTCCCGGCAATATCCCGGATGATGTTACCGGTAATCAGACAGCGGCTGGTTCCGGACACCATGTCCAGTCCGACCGCTCCAAGGTGGCGAAAGGTATTCCTGTGAAATTGGACGTTTTCAGCATTCATCACGGTGATCGCTGCCGGTGGACGACCGATATACTGGTTGTTAAGGCTGTCAGCGCTTAGATTAAACTGACCTGCCTGCATGTTCAGGTAACCGTGCTCCCCCGGGTAGGTCCAGGTGCTGTGGGCAAAGGTGATTCCCTGAAATACCAGATTTCTGACCGGATGCTCCGGGGTTCCCTGAACCAGCAACAGAGTTACCGTACGGGGCGCTGTCACCCGGACATATTCCATGTCCTCATACGACCGGGGTTTATAATAGACTGTGTCCGATGAAAGATCAAGATACCATTCACCAGGCATATCCAGGAATGCATAAGCGTTTTCAAAATGAAATACCTGTCCGTGCTCTTTCGCGGGATAGGGCCTTGGAAAAAGGATTCCCCGTTCTTCGTCCTGGATGGTTACATACGCATCCACACCTCCTGAGGTACCGTACAGTGAGAAGGACTTCAGCCTCAGATAGCTCTCCGCCCAGAATTGCTGAAGCACCATCTCCACTTTCTCAAAATTTTCCCACCTGGAAATCTGGTCCGACCGGATGACGATCCTTCGTCCGGGCAAATCCCATGCTTTCAACCGGTAATACGCTCCGGGATTGGGCTGGCGGCAACGGATCGCCCTCCGGTCATTGACATAAAGCTGTCTGAAAACCAAACCTTTCGCAGGTGCTTTCCAGATTCCCCCGACATGAGGCTCCCATCCTGTAATCTGTATCCCTCCGCTGATGACAGGCTGTTCTTCACCATAGGCCTGAAATATGATCCGGCCATCCTTTTTACCCGCAACCGACTGATCGATAACCAGAGGGGACTCCAATGCATAGGTACCTCCCCGAATGAATACCCGGATATTGTCGACATCCTTTTTCGCCAACTGTTCAACTGCCTCAGCAGCTTTCTGCAAAGTAAGGAAGGGAGCCTCCTTCGTACCGGGATTTGTATCGCTTCCGAAGGAAGAAACAAAAAAGAGGGTGTCCGATTGCGCACACATCCCGATAAATACAAGCAATCCGGTACAAACCATCAACAATCGCTTCATAAATGGAGTACAGTTTTCTGATTTATCTCCTTGTTACTGCTTCATTATCAACCTATTCTGTATTCTCCCAGTTGTTTGGATTTGCAGAATATAAGCGCCTTTCCCAAGATCCGCTCCGTTGATGGAGATCTGCATCTTTCCGGCCGGCATATCTTCGTTTAACAGTTCTTTTATTTTCTTTCCATTCAGGTCATACAGGGTGACTCCCATCTCTGTCGCCTCCTCCAGATTCGATGTCAAAATCAATTCCCGCGTAAACGGAACCGGTGAGAGTTCCACGTTGAAATTCTTTCCCTGTTCGTCGTAAATACCTGAAATCTTTTGGAATGTGGCGGTGATAACCTTATCTGCATCTACCTGCAATGTCAACGGATTATCCGTGCCCGTGGCATCGCCACTCCATCCGCCAAACTCCCATCCTTCATCCGCTACTGCCAGCAGCACCACTTCGGTACCCGTCATGTAATCCTCCTGGTCCGGATTCATCACCACCCTCCCGGATCCTTCCAGCTCCACCGTCACCTGATAGCGCGGTGGATCCGGATCGGCCACTTCCACCTCCAGTCCCTCGGTGAAACAGGTTTCCATCTCCGAATTGTAGGCCTTCAAACGGTACGTGTACACGCCGTACTCCACGATCGTGTTGTCCGTATACTGTTCCGTATCAGCATCCAGATCCGCGATCTCAG
>DSDZ01000033.1 GCA_011048475.1 Bacteroides sp.
ACCCTGATCCTCCTGTGCATGCCCCTGTGGATCATCTCCCTCCGGGCACAGACCGATGAGCAGATCGAACGGTTCAAGCAGGAGATGGAGTCTTACTATAACGAGCAGCTGGCGCTTACCCCGTCCGAACAGGGGAAGTTCTGGCCCATCTACAATGATTTCTACAACCGCAAACTGCGTCTGGACGAGGATGAGCGGAACATGTACAGGTACTGCCACAGCAACGTCCAGAACATGACCGACCAGGAGATCACCCAGGCACTGGAAAAGATCATGCAGGTAAAGGACGACAAGCACGGGCTGCAAAAGGAATTCCACGAGAAGTTCATGAGAATCCTTCCCCCGAAGAAAGTGCTGCTGCTGTACAAGGTGGAAAGGGACTTCAGGATGCATCTGATCCGGCAGCTCAGGAAACGCGGGGAAGGCAATGAAGGCAGAAGAGGCGGGGGCAGCAACATGGGTCCCGGACCCGGCGCGGACCGCGGCATTGACCGGGCGCCGGGAGCGGACCGCGACATTGACCGGGCACCGGGAGCGGACCGCGGCATTGACCGGGCACCGGGCGCGGACCGCGGCATTGACCGGGCACCGGGAGCGGACCGCGGCATTGACCGGGCACCGGGAGCGGACCGCGGCATTGACCGGGCACCGGCTCCGGGATGGACGTATGACCCGCTCACCGAGCCCTGTCCGGGCCATCCATGCCCGGCCGCAACCACCGGAGCGTAAATCAGGATTGGGCTAAACCTCTTCGGGCAGACCGGGCTCCACCCCGCGCAGGAACTGCACGCTGACTTCCATATCCCCGAACATCACCTTGTCCTCATCCACAAAGGGAACCTTTTCGCGATAGGCCTTCACAAATCCTTCAAGGAAGGGGCTGGTTTTTGCCGGACGCCTAAATTCCAGTGCCTGGGCAGCGTTATAGAGCTCGATGGCCAGGATCCGCTCCAGGTTGAGCATCACACCATATGCCTTGATGGCCGCATTGGCCCCCATGCTCACATGGTCCTCCTGACCCTGGGATGATTCAATGGAATCGACCGAGGACGGGGTGCAGAGCTGCTTGTTGTGGCTCACCATGGAGGCAGCCGTGTACTGGGGGATCATGAACCCTGAATTGAGTCCCGGATTTGCCACCAGAAACGGAGGCAATCCCCTGCTGCCCGACAACAGCTGGTAGGTGCGCCGTTCCGAAATGTTCCCGATCTCGCTCATGGCGATGGCCAGGTTGTCCAGGGCGAGTGCCAGCGGCTGACCGTGGAAATTCCCCGCAGAGATGATCATTTCCTCCTCCGGGAAGATGGTGGGATTGTCGGTGACCGAGTTGATCTCCCGCTGGAACACATAGGCCACGTAATTGATGGAATCCCTGGATGCACCGTGCACCTGGGGGATGCACCTGAACGAATAGGGATCCTGGATGTGTTCCTTCGGACGGCTGATCAGTTCGCTCCCCTCCAGCAGCCACCTGATACGGGCGGCGGTTCCGATCTGCCCCTGGTGGGGCCTGATCAGCTGCACCAGTTCATGGAAGGGCTCGATCCGCCCGTCAAAGGCATCCAGGGACAGGGCCCCGATGATATCCGCCAGCCTGGAGAGCTTGAATACCCGGAGACAGAGATACACCCCGTATGCGCTCATGAACTGGGTGCCGTTCAGCAGTGCCAGTCCCTCCTTGCTCTGCAGCTCGATGGGTTCCCAGCCCATTTCGGACAGCACCCCGGCGGCCTCCCTCCGCTTTCCCTTCATATACACTTCTCCCATGCCCAGCAACGGAAGGCTCAGGTGCGCCAGCGGTGCCAGGTCGCCCGAGGCTCCCAGTGACCCGTATGTGAGTACCACCGGAAGGATGTCATGGTTGTACATGTCCACCAGGCGGCGGACCGTCTTCAGCTGCACCCCGGAATTGCCGTAGGAAAGCGACTGCACCTTCAGCAAAAGCATGAGCCTGGTGATCTCCGCGGGCACCTCCTCCCCCATTCCGCATGCATGGGACATCACCAGGTTCTTTTGAAGCAATCCCAGCTGATCGCGGGGGATCACCGTATTGCAGAGGGAACCGAAACCGGTATTGATCCCGTACAGGACCTCACCGCCGCTGTCCAGCCGCCGGTCCAGGTATTCCCTGCATTTGTTGATTTTTTCGATGACCTCGCCGGAGAGCTCTATTTTCTGCCTCCGGGAGATGATTTGGGAGATCTTCTCCCATCCGATCTCTTCCGTGGTAATCAGATGCACGTTTTTCATGTTGTCCGGAAAATCTTCAGATTTGCTACTGAATTACAGAAAAAAAAACCGATATGTCGCGGGGATGATGGATGTTATTGGACAGACAGCCTGCGTACCAGTGCATCGGGGGTGAGCCGTTCCTGGCTCCCCGATGCCATCTCCTTCAGCGTGACCACTCCCTCCCGGAGCTCCTCCTCACCCATCAGGGCCACGAAAGGGATGTTCCTGGCATTGGCGTAACTCATCTGTTTTTTCATCCGCACCGGATCGGGATACAGCTCGGAGGGAATGCCCTCCTTCCTGAGGCGGCCGAGGACCGGGAAAACGTGCATGGCTTCTCTTTCCCCGAAATTGACGAATAGGACCCGCGTATCCATTGTGGCCTGTGCCGGAAAACGATCCAGCTGCTCCAGCACATCGTAGATCCGGTCGGCCCCGAAGGAGATCCCCACCCCGGAAACCCCTTCCAGTCCGAATATCCCCGTCAAATCGTCATACCTCCCTCCCCCGCAAATGCTTCCCATCTTCACTTCGTCCGAGACCACTTCGAAGATGGTCCCCGTATAATAGTCCAGTCCCCTTGCCAGGGTCATGTCGAATTCCACCTCTGCCTGCGGGGGATCGGCTTCCAGGTAATCCAGGAGCCGGTTCATTTCCTCCAGTCCCCCCTTCCCTGCGGCAGATCCTTCCAGGTAGCCTTTCAGAAAATCCAGGTTCTCCCTGTTGCTTCCCTTCCTGGTCAGCAGCGGCTGCAGCTTCTCCAGGGATGCGGCCCCGACCCCTTTCTCCCGCAGCTCTTCCATCACCCCTTTCATCCCCACCTTCTCCAGCTTGTCAATGGACACCGTGATCTCCGTCATCCGGTCCGCTTCGCCCATCACCTCCACCACCCCCGCAAGCACCCTGCGGTTGTTTACCCTGATCACCGTCTTCATCCCGAGCGCCGTGAACACATCGTCCATGATGCACACCAGTTCATATTCGTTCAGCAGCGAATCACTGCCGATCACATCCACATCACACTGGTAAAACTCCCTGTAGCGTCCTCTCTGGGGACGGTCGGCCCTCCAGACGGGCTGGATCTGGTACCGCCTGAAAGGGAAAAGGATCTCTCCCCTGTGCTGTACCACGAAACGGGCAAAGGGTACCGTGAGGTCGTAGCGCAAACCTTTCCCGGAGATCATGTTGCCAAGCTTCCCGGCCGGTGCGGAAACCAGCTCCTCCCGCGCAATCCCGCTCCTGAAATCGCCCGAGTTCAGGATCCGGAACAGGAGCTTGTCTCCTTCTTCCCCGTATTTCCCCATCAGGGAGGAGAGGTTTTCCATGGCCGGGGTTTCGATGGGAAGGTATCCGTAGGTGGTGAAGATCTTCCGGATGGTGTCAAAAATGAAATTCCTCCTGGCCATTTCCAGGGGTGTGAAATCGCGTGTACCTTTTGGAATGGATGGTTTATCGGCCATTGAACTGAATCCTCCTATTGAATGGCATTTGCCAGTTTTTTAAAATCGCTTTCGAGAAATGCATCGGGGTTCTTTTCACTGGCTCTGTGGTAATCAAAGTAATAAAATCTTGCATCAGCCGCTCCGATCAGGATCTTGTAGACCCTTGCCTCCTGCTGCCTTCCCTCTGGACCCACCTTATGCAGGAACACGGCATCCTCATCCCCTTCCATGATCAGGCTCCTGATCTCTTCCCGCTCCACAACCTTCACCGGAAGGGGATACACGGCCCCGATCTTTGCCCCGGAAGAGACCTCCTGCGCAAGCTCCTCCTTCACAAAATAAAGTGTTTTGCCCCGGATATCCGCCATGTTGTCATTGTAATGTTTGAACACATTCTGGGAGACCATGTCCGGATGTTCGGTGATCAGACGGATATGGTCCTGCATGAACCGGATCATGGTACCCAGCTTGTAGGAATAATGGTCCTCATCCACACCGTAATAGCCGAGCGGAAGGTTGGTGATGTCCTTCATCTCATCCAGCTTTTCGTGATCCCCTCCGAGGGAAAGGCACAGGAAGAGATACCGGGCATTGGTCTTATCCTTTTCAAATGAAACGGCCGCCGTATAGAGGAAGGTCCCGTTCTTGTCCCTGCTTTTCTCCCCGAAATCCCTGAAATTGATGAATTCATAGTCGGTGATGTTCCAGTATTTGTTGATGGCATCCTGGATCTCAAAGTTGTATTCCGAGAGGGGGTTGTCGTGCAGGACCACATAGGTGGTGGTGGTGTAAAAATGCTGCAGGTCCTCCGGTGTGGGGAGATACTCCCGCTGGGCATGCAGGGATAGGGAAAACCACACGGCCAGGCACAGGAAAGCGGTCGATTTCTTCCGGTTCATCAGATCAGGGATTCTATGTTGGTAATAAAAAGATTCAATCGGCGGGGAAATAGAGCGGGTTTCTCTCATTGAACCGCCTGATGAAGACAAATTTCATCTGTTTCTTCTTCCTGTTCCGCAATGCGCTGTATTCATCATACAGCTCCGGGTCCTTCATGAGCAGCACTTCCACGGACTCGATGTCATATTCCATCACCTTGCCCGTTTCAAAATCAAGAAGGTACTGCCTGAGCTCCGTGCTTGCGTAGTTGGACCTGGGATTCATATAGCGGTTGTAGTAGTAGGAATTGTAATAGTAGGGATTGTAGTAATATGGATCGTAGTAGCGGGGATTGTAGGTGGTGATTGATGCCACAAAGTGTGAAATGCCGCCCACATAACTGATCCTGTGAAAGGACGAGCCCACGTTGATGTACAATGCTCCGTTCCTTCCGTACCCCCAGATCTTCTCTGTCTGCATCACCTTTCTTACCCCGTTCTCATCGTAGATGGTGATCTCCTTGCCGGAAGTGACTTTATCGTAGAAATCCCTGTCGAATAGATCCACATCGGACACGATCCGCGCCGGGGGAATCGGCTGGTTTTGCTTCACCATTTCAAAATTGGCGTAGATCCCGTCACGGAAGTCGAAGTCGGTCGTGTACGCCACCATGTCCCGCTCCCCTGTATCCTGGTCACCCCGGGCAGCCTGTTCCCCGGTTTCCCGGGCAGCCTGTTCCCCGGCTTCCTGGGCAGCCAGTCCCCCTGCCAGCAGCAACAACGCCATCAGACCTGATATCCTCCTGAACGTTCCCATAACTCCTCCTCGGTTCAAAATTACTAACTTCTATCCTCTTATGATACAAAAATAAAGCCAATATTCTTTAACGATGTGCAAAAATTCTCTTACTTTGTCATGAAAGCCATTATCTGTCGGATCCATGTTCGCCGGTCTCCTGCAACGAATTATTTCGTACGGAATCAATGACCAGAAGGAAGAGTTCCTGGCAAACCGGATCAGGAGGATCAACCTGTACCACCTGATCCTGGTCATCCTCCTGTCCATCTCATTCCTGTGGCTCCTCATTACAGGGGCCACCAGGCCCGCGCTGCTGACCGGGGCCTTCCTGTTGGTGGCTGCTGCCATCTTTTTCGTTGTGCCTCCTTCCAGATATGCCGATCTGAACAGCATGCTGATCCTGGGACTCACCGGGGTGCTGTTCCTGACAGGATACCTGTTCGACGTGGGAATCTCGGGACCGCTGACCATGTCCCTATACCTGCTCTTCCCGCTGGCCGCGGTGAGCATCAACGGCCGCCACGGCATTCTGGTCCCCGTTTTCCTGGGGATCCTGACCCTGCCGGTGAACTTTCTTCCCGTGTTCGGGCGGGCCATTCACCTGAATGCCTATAATACGGTGGTGTTTTTCTCCCTCTACACGCTGATGATCCTGATCTCCATTTTCGTGGAACGCTCCAACCGGAAGCTGGTGGCCGGCCTGAAGGAGTCCAGGAACCTTTACGAGACGCAGGTGTACCAGAAGGACGACTTCATCTCCAAGCTGTCCCACCGGCTCAGGACCTCCCTGAGCAACATCACCCTGATCAATCACCTGGTGCACGACAGCAGGCTCTCCTCTGAACAGAAGGAACTGATGGAAACACTCAGGGCCTCCACCAACAACCTGATCGAGGATGTGAACAATATTGTTGAAATCGCGTCGCCGGGGATCATTGATTTTAAAAAGAGTATCATCTCTTTCGACCTGGACCGGGTGCTGGATGAGGCAGTCAGGATCCTCAGATCCGACCAGACATTCAAGGAGAAGGTGACCGTGGAGCGCACCGATTCCATCAGGCACTTTCTGATCGGTGATCCCAGCCTGCTGCGAAACCTGGTGGTAAACCTGATCAAAGGACTGAGCATTTACAAGAACAGCCGCGCCCCCCTTATGGTCGTCATCGAGAACCTGCGTGAAACCCCCAGCCAGGTGCGGCTGGAGTTCAGTTTTTCGGTGGAGTCGGACCTGGGTGAGGATCTGGTGATCTATATGAACACCCTGAAGCGCGGGAACGCCCCCGCTAGCTCACACCTGGCCACCGCATACAACCTGCTGCTGGAGAGCGAAAGCGGGATCTCCGCCATCGATACGGTCCACCATGCCACCCTATCTTTCTTCCTGGATTTCACCAAAGACCCGACCCGGGTGGTAATGGAGCCCGATGCCGGGAAAGAAGCAGTCGCGGAGGTCCGGAAACCCCTGGCACTGAAAGAGGCAAGAATCCTCCTGGTGGAGGACAATGAAATCAACCAGAAGATCGTATTGCTCAGTCTCTCCAGCAAGGTCAAACAGATCGAAGTGGCCGCCAACGGTGAGATCGCGCTGCAAATGCACGACCAGAACCAGTATGATCTGATATTGATGGACATTCAGATGCCCGTGATGGACGGACTGACCGCCACAAAAAAGATCCGGGAGATCGAATCCAAAGGCGACACCCACGTTCCCATCATTGCGATCACCGCGTATGCCCTGACGGGGGACCGGGACAGCTGTCTCGCTGCAGGCGCGGACGACTACCTGAGCAAACCCTTTCAGGCGGAGGAACTGATCAAAAAAATGAAGGACCTGCTGGGGCGGTGAGGCTTCTACTGCTGCAAGGTTCCCTTTTTTGCTGATTTTAATTCCCTGGATTTCATGGCGATCTTTTCCAGCATCTCGGTGGTCACTGACCTGGGCCTTTCGATGGGGTAACCCAGCGCCCTGTCCCAGATGAGGTTTGCGGTGATCCCGATGGCCCTTCCGATGCCGAACAGGACAGTGTAGAATTCATATTCGGTGATGCCGTAATGCCAGTTGATCACACCAGACTGGGCATCCACGTTGGGCCAGGGGTTCTTGGCCTTCCCCTGCTCTTTGAGGATCGGGGGCACCACCTTGTAAAGCATGTCCACATACTGGAACAGCAAATCGTCCTTCATATGTTTCAGGCAGAATTCCCGCTGCAGGGTATACCTCGGGTCGGTCTTCCTGAGCACCGCGTGCCCGTAACCGGGAACCACCTGTCCGGCGTTGAGGGTGTCCCAGACGAACTGTTTCATCTCCTCTTCCGTGGGGACCTGTCCGTTCATTTTTTCCATCAAATCCTGCAGCCAGCGCAGCACTTCCTGGTTGGCCAGTCCGTGCAACGGACCCGCGAGTCCGTTGATCATGGCAGAAATGGCAAGGTACATGTCTGATAGCGAGCTGCCCACCAGGTGTCCCGCATGCGCACTCACATTCCCACCCTCATGGTCGGCATGCAGGATGAAGTTCATTCTCGCCACATCATCGTAAGGCTTGGGAATACCCATCATATGTGCAAAATTGGCACCCATGTCCAGGTTGGGATTGGCCTGGATCCGTTTTCCGTCCCTGTATAGTTTGGCATAGATGTACGCGGCGATCTCGGGCAGTTTGGCCAGCAGGTTCAGGGAATCCTCAAAGGTGGGATCCCAGTAATCCAGTTTGTTGATCCCGCCCTGGTATTTCTTATGGAAAAAGGACTCCCGCTGCATGGTCAGGATAGCCGCCGAAAAGATGGCCATGGGCGGGGAGAAGGTCGGAAACGCGTCAATTACCTCGTACACATAACGGGGCAGGATACGGCGTTTGCGGAATTCATCCTCCAGGTCCGCCACCTCCTTCTCAGTGGGGATATCGCCCGTGAGAAGCAGAAAATAGAGTCCTTCCACATAGGGCATCTCGGCACCAGATGCTTTGGGAAGCTTCTCAAATACTTCCGGCAGGGTATACCCGCGGTAACGGATCCCTTCATAGGGATCAAGAAAGGAAATGTCGGTCACCAGACTTTTCAGGCCCCGCATGCCCCCCAGGACATGCCCGATGGTCACCTGGTCAACGACCACATCACGGTAGTCATTGAGGAGTTTCTGGGTTCTGGGCCTCCATTCCTCGATCTTCTGCTGTAATCTTTCTTTAAGTATTGACATCACATTCAGGTTTATATGACAGGTTTACATTCAGGTTTACATTCAGGTTTACATTCAGGTTTACATTCAGGTTTACATTCAGGTTTACATTCAGGTTTACATTCAGGTTTACATTACGAAAATTCTACCAGATGGTCGTCTCAAAGCGTTGCCCTTTTACGCAGGCTGCATGCGTTCGTTAAGATACCATTTATAACCTGATCCCGCAATAACGCATTCCCCGCAAATCGAAAGTTCAGCAATCAATTTATATTTCCGGTGCTGCCGCAATGCATTCCCCGCAAATCGAAAGTTCAGCAATCAATTTATATTTCCGGTGCTGCCGCAATGCATTCCCCGCAAATCGAAAGTTCAGCAATCAATTTATATTTCCAGTGCTGCCGCAATGCATTCCCCGCAGATCGAAAGTTCAGCAATCAACCTGTAATTCCGATCCTGCGGAAGAGCACGCCGGGTATTTCAATAACCCTGTCCGGGTCCATTTTGTTCAAAACAGCTGTCTTCTCTTTCGAACCCGGGAAGTCTCATGTGGGCTTTCTTATTGTTTGCTGGGTCAAAAGGTATTTCGGGGCCTGCTTGATGGGTGCTGGAATTTCGGTAGAAGCAGTGTTCTTATGCGCTCATTTTGGAAGTACCGGTGGGGGTGTCCGTTTACACCAGATCACGGAGTCATAATTTTATGACTTTTGCACATTTGTGTTACTTTACCGAACCTGGGGCATTTATCGCGGACCTGTGTATTTATCTGATATACTTCCATATACAAAAATTAACGTGCGATAGACAGATATTGGAAAACTCACAACATTAAGTAAAAGTAACAGTTTAATGACTTCGTGAAACCATGAAAACGGATATGCCCTTTTTCTCACTCGAACAGCTCGACACAGATTTAAAAATTGAACAGGATTGGTTATTTGAAAGGATCCTGGGTGAACTGAATGCCCAAAGGCACTTAATTCTTGCAGCGGACAGGGTGCAGGGAGTGCATGAATATGCGCGCGAGCTTGGATTTCAACTGGTTGAAAAAAATTCAGATATCCATCTTTGCCACGTGAATATTTCATCGGCACGTTCAACAGCTTCATTCCTTCAGCTTTTTGAATCAACACTTTCAAACAAATTTCCCGAGGTGACAGCCCGGCTGAAACCTTACTACAGCGACCTGGATCCGCTGAAGCTGCCCGGATTGATCGCAAAAAGAAAGAAAGTCAGGATCGCCATTTTTATGGCCAATGCCCATCTGCTCTTCCGTTTCATGGATCCTCAGCCTTTCCTCAGAAAAATGAAAATAAAACTGATCAGGCAGAAGAACTGTATCTTTTGTCTTTACGGAAACAATACCCAGAACTTCATGAAGGTGGTCCGTCATCCTGGCCCGCTGGCAGGTTTGGGCAGGGTATTCGTTCTGAAGCACGATCCGTTGAACTACAGGTCAGCCAGCGTCAGAAAACTCTTTCATGACCATCAGAAAAATATCGGTTACCAAACCTCCTCCTACCTGTCCTCTCTTGTGGACAATCATCCATTCTACCTGAAACTACTGGCATGGCATACTTTAATGCGGACACACCATACCTGTACAGATGAGATTGTTAAAAACGCAATGACCGACCTGCTCCGGCACTATGACTATGGCTTTGTCAGGGTAGTAGAAAGCTTAACTCCCGTGCAGATTAGTTTTCTGGAAGCCCTCATAGATGAACACCGACAGCTGTATTCCAGATCCGTAAGGGAGAAATACGATCTGGGATCAACCGGCAATGTTGCCAGGATCAAACAGAGTCTGATCAAAAAAGAGATCATCTATCCCGGGAAAAGGATCAGTTGTTTTGTTGATCCCATTTTCAGAGAATGGCTTCAGAGGCGATATTTCGGCAGACCTGCATTCGGAAGCCCATGGGGTATCGGCTTTGGGGAGTAGGCTAAAGGGCGAAGGACGCAGGGCGACAGGCGAAGGACGCAGGGCGACAGGCGAAGGACGCAGGGCGACAGGCGAAGGACGCAGGGCGACAGGCGAAGGACGCAGGGCGACAGGCGAGGGAG
>DSDZ01000031.1 GCA_011048475.1 Bacteroides sp.
CGGCCATACCGATCCGCAGGAACTGGTGACATTGCTGAAGGAGGAACCGGAGATTGATGTACGGATCCGGCAGCTTCAGTAAGCCATCTGACTTACACCCGCTTTCTCCGGGGCGCTTCAATCCCGGCCAGACCGGTACATCTGCAGGAAAAGGATGTCCGGATACCGGACGGTGACCTGTCGAAAACTCTGTGGATAAATTCATTAAAGAAGGGTTCGAATCCTTCATATCTTTGAGATATGAGGCGAACCAGATGGCATTTCATGTTCCTGCTCCTGTTCCTGTCCGCAGCGGTCAGCGCACAGTACACCAAGGAATTCAAGCGGATCTTTTTTGATGCGGAGTACCTGTATGAAACCGGGTTTTACGAAGAAGCTTTTAACAGGTACAAGAACCTGCTCACCCTGGATCCCGGTAACAGCAATATCCTGTTCCACTGCGGAGCCTGCTGCCTGAATATCCCCGGCCTGCAGGAGGAGGCCATCCTTTACCTGAAGGAAGCCTCAAACGGGGTGGCCTTCAAATACAAAGCCAATTCCCACAAGGAATCCGGAGCTCCGGTCCTGACTTACTTTTATCTCGGGAGGGCGTACCACCTGAACAACCAGTTTGATGATGCGGTCCTGAATTATGAGAAATACATGGAGGTGGGAGCGGACGAGGATCCCATGCAGCTGGAGTACGCAGGATTGCAGATCGCGGCATCTGAAAGGGCGAGGAAAGTGGTGGGTGATCCGCCCTCCTTTGAATTCTACGACGTGTTTGACCGGTTTGACGAAGAGCTTCCCTCGAGCAACAATCCGGTCGTTTCGGGCGACGGGAACACCATGATCTTCCTGGTGGATTACCCGTCCGACAGAAAGATCGTGATGTCCGTCAAAAGCGACGGGGTATGGAGCCGTCCGAGGGTGATCAACAGCGAACTGGGAATGGTGGGGGAGACCTATCCCGTGAGCATGTCTTACGACGGAAAGGTACTCTATATCGTTCATCATTATTACTCCCATGCGGATATCCTGGTCTCCCGCCTCGAGGGGGGGAGATGGTCGCAGGCAGAAGCACTGGAATCCCCCGTCAACGGGAGGACTTCCGAGACCCATGCCAGCATCTCCAGGGATGGCAAAACGCTTTACTTCACCAGCGACCGCAGGGGCGGGCAAGGAAGCTTTGACATTTATGTGTCCCGAATGGACAGGGACGGTGAATGGGGAACTCCGGAAAACCTGGGTCCGGTGATCAACACCCCCTACGAGGAGCATACGCCGTTTATTTCCGCAAATGACTCGATCCTGTTTTTCAGTTCCCAGGGACATGCCTCCATCGGCGGGATCGATGTGTTCTTCTCCGAGAAACAACCGGACGGCTCATGGGGTGAACCGGTCAATGCCGGCTACCCGGTCAGCACCACGGGAGAGGATATTTTCTTCAATCCGGGATGGAATGAGATGGATGGCTACTATGCCGTCAGAAGGCCCTCCGACCCCACCACCAATGTGATCAACATGGTGATCGAACTGGAGCCGGTAGAGCAGGTCGCATACGCAGAGAAAGAGGAGTTGGATACGGACCTGCCTGCAGGCGATCCGGTTTCCCGGTCGGCGGAAACGGTGGTTCAATCCACGGAGGAAGTGCCGGCCGATCTGGTGGAGGCCATTGAGCCGCCCGTCACCGACGAGATCGAAGAGATCATGAACCGGGAACAGGGGGAGGCGGATGTGATTGCGGAAGAGACCGCCGGGGCGGTAAGTGAAATGCCGGATCGGGAGATGGCGGAATGGTCCCTCCCGGAGATCGGACCCTGTACAATCTATACCGGGATTCCTTTCGATTTGAATGACCGCTCCCTCGGTACGGCGGCCCTGGTGGAAATCGAAAAGATCATGGACCTGCTGGATGTTCATGCGGATATCGGGATCCTTATCACCGGTCACACCGATCATACGGGGCAAGAAGAATACAACATGTTGCTCTCGCTTCAGCGGGCCGATCGCGTAGCCAGGATCCTGGTCGATAAAGGAGCCGATCCGGACCGGATCGAGATCCGGGGACTGGGGGAAAGTGCACCGGTGGCCCGCAACAGGAATCCCGACGGGACCGATTCCCCGCTGGGCAGGTACCTGAACCGCCAGGTGATCGTCACCCTCACGGGCCTGCCCTCCAGGGAGGCCGGTGTGGCAGAATTCTATGTGCCGACCAGCCTGCTTCCCGAAGGTGATTATCAGGTACAGGAATTCACCGCTTCGTGCCGGCTGACCATCCAGGTGATGGCCACGCACAGTCCGGTGAAAAAAACGCGTTTCCGGGGTCTCGAAAGCATACAGGAGTATGTCTGCGCTGACGGTTATTACAGGTATACCCACGGGGAATACGGCAGTTACCAGGCAGCCAGGAAGAAGCTGGGGGAGCTCCACCGGTCGGGCTATCCCGATGCCTTCATCCAGACCCTCACCTGGTACGGGGATTCCGGCACCGCCTCCCGGTAGGGAAGTTTCTCCTTTCCGGTTCCACAGGATGGATGGCACGCAACAATTGCCATTTTCTGCCGTGACGGGAAACCGGCTGATTAAATTTTACCTTACCTTTCTTCTTCCGTATTATTATTAAACCGGAAGATCCGTTTTGGAAACGATCCAGGTCATTCAATCATGTATCCGGGGGGATGAAAAGGCATTCAGGCAGCTCATCCGGCAAAACGCAGACTTTGCATTCCGCGTTGCATTCAGGATCGTGAATAATGAGGAAGATGCAAAAGACATTGTCCAGGAATCGTTCATAACCGTGTGGGAAAAGATCCGGGAGATTGATCCCGGTAAAAAATTCAGCAGCTGGCTCTACCGGATCATCGTGAATAAATGTTACGACATGCTGAGAAGAAGGAAAAGAATGAGATGGGTGCGTCCCAACGAGCGCAACCGGAGCCTGGCCGCACTGATCAGCGAGAGCAACCCGGAGTCGCTGCTGACCAATGAAGAAACGGGCAGGCTCATCAGGCACATCTCGTACACCCTGAGCCCGAAGCAGAAAATCGTGTTCGTTCTGGGTGAGCTGGAGGGACTGAGCCATGATGACATCGCGGAGATCACGGGCATGAACAAGACTTCGGTGAAAAGCAACCTGAACCATGCACGGCGAAAAATCGGCGAACGGATCAAAAACCATATCTGACCATGAAAAAGAAAAACCCTTATTCCAGCCTCATTGACACTTTGAAACGGCAGGAGCCCGTGCTGCAGGACCGGGAGGGACTGGAAGATCGGATCATGGGCAGGATTAGTCCATCCGGTGGAAGGGGTACACTGCATGAGAAGGTCGGAAACTATGTGTTTTCCTGGGTCGAATACGGATGGATCAGAAGGACGATGGCTGCTGCTGCGGCGATCCTGACCGGGATATTCATTTTTCAGCAGGTCACTGTCACCCGAAGGATCAATGACCTTGAAGAACGCCTGATTACCACAGCTAGCGAGATCCATCATGCGGACCCCGGGATGGGGATCATGCAGAAAGCCTTCCTGAACCTGGTGGTCAGGGATCAGGTGGCGGGTGACAGCATCACGGTTTCCAGGGCGGATATGGAGGAGTTGCTCAAATCGTACATGGAACTCCGTGCGGATTACGACATCCTGAAGGAGTACCTGGGACCGGGCACCTTGCCGGAGGAACCGAAAGAACAACCAGAACTTAACCTGTAAGGCCATGAAACAGAAAACCGGAATTACCATCGTCATGGGGATCATGATGCTGCTCTTTTCATGCGGCTATGAAACGCATGTGATCAACATGGTGCATACGGACGGTTCCGTCACCCGGAGGGTCATCATGAAAGGTGGCGAACCGGAATTTGATCCGGCGGAGTACAGGGTGCCCGTGGACAGTACCTGGCAGATCGGGATCAGTGCCGATACTTCCGGGGAGGGTGAGTCGGAGTGGATCCTGACCGCGGAAAAACACTTCGCCAGCGTGGAGGAGATCAATGAAGCGTACCGGACGGACAGCGGAGTCAACCGGGACCTGCACCGGAGTGCCGGATTTTCCAGGCGTTTCAGGTGGTTCACCACCACATTCAGGTTCAGCGAAACGGTCCGTCCCATACTAACTGTCTCCTGTCCGCTGTCGGAATTCCTGGATGAAGAGGAACGTGCGTTCCTGTACCTGCCTGAAAAGGTGAGGGAGGGTTTGCTGGACGGAAAGGACAGCATCATGTACAGGGAGCTGGAAAAGCGAACGGATTCCATCGGGGAGATCTGGATGTGGACCAGCTTCGTGAGGCAATGGACGGAAGTTTTCTATGACAACTTCAAAGACGCCCCCGGCCTCTCCGTCAGCCGTGAGGAAATGCGTTCAATGGAAGGCCGCCTGCTGGAACAGATCATTGCCGACAGCAGGAATGAGCAGGAGGACGGTGGGGAGGATGATGAACTGGCCCGGATTCTCATACCTGTCCTGGGAGAACCGTTCTACCGGGAATTCAGTACTGAAATTGACAGTGCCGGTACCATGATGGAAGCAATGATCGAGCCTTTCATATCAACCGCCGGTTACACCATGGAGATCCGGATGCCGGGAAAGGTCATCGCATCCAACGGGTATGCCGAGACCGGAGCAGGGACAGAAGAGGACAAATACCTGCTGTGGTCAGTTTCCGGCGAGTACTTCCTCGCTGAACCATACGAAATGTGGGTTGAATCGCAGGTCAGCAATTACTGGACCTGGATCGTTACCGCCCTGTTCGTGCTTTTTGTGGTCGCGGGACTTGTCGTGCGCCGCAGAAAAAAGACCGATAGGCATTAAAGGCAAATATTCTTTGAAGGCAAATTTTCATTGATCGTTTCCGTTTCTTTTCCTATCATTATGCACTGATTTTTTTTAACGGTGTGTAATCAATCATTCATACATGTATTATAAGGAAGACTGGCCGGCAGCAAAAAGCCGGCTGGAAGCGTTCTGGGCGGGTGAGGAAACCGACAGGGCCCTGGTGGGGATCCTGGCACCCAGGAAGACTTCAAAAATGAAACGCTTCCCGCATCTGACCCACGGGCCGTGGCTCGGGGGACTGGAGAAATTCAGTGAGAAGGACAGGGAGGGGATCAGGCGGTGGTGGACCGATCCGGAGCAGAATTACAGCCGGATGAAGCTGTGGTTCGAGAATACCTTTTTCGGGGGTGAAGCGGCCCCTGCCACCTACATCAACTGGGGAGCCTCGGCAGGCTGCGCCTTCTGGGGTGCAGAGCCCGATTTCAATACGAACACGGTGTGGTTTCCCAGGGTGATCGAAGACTGGTCCGCATGGGAGTGGCACTTCGACCCGGACCGCAATGCTTACTGGCAGATGATCCTGGAAATCATGAAGGTTTTCATTGAACGAAACAATGAATCCTATCTCCTGGGGGTCCCCGAGATCGGCAATGCCGCAGACAATCTCTCTTTGCTCAGGGGCATCGGGGACCTGGCAACGGATACCCTGCTGTATCCGGAAGCGCTTCATGAAGCCGTGGATGTGATGTCCGGTGTCTGGGTTGAAACCCATGAGGTGATCCATTCCATGTGTGTTGAACAGAACCAGGGAGGAGGGGTTCTGGCCTGGCTGAACCTGTGGGCCCCCGGGAAACACGACCAGGTGGCCAATGATTTCTCGACGATGATCTCCACGGAGGTGTTCCGCGAGTTCTTTTTCCCCGAGCTGGTCAAAATGGGCGGCTGGCTGGATTACACCACCTATCACCTGGACGGACAGCAATGTATCATGATGCATGCGGACGCACTCCTGGAACTGGAGGTGATCGACTGTATCCAGTTCACTCCCGGTGCGGGTGCCCCTCCCACGTCATTTGAGGAATATATACCCATTTTCCGGAAGATCCAGCAGGCGGGGAAAAGGCTCTATTTGCTCGCGGAACCGGAAGAAATTGAATTCCTGCTGGAACACCTCTCTTCGAAGGGATTGTTTCTGAACACCTATGCAAATTCCGAGCAGGAAGCACTCGATCTGATCAGGCTGGTTGAAAAGCGCTCGGTCGTCAGATCATCATAAATAGATCTGAAGCATCATGGATCCAAAAAGGAAAAAAGTCCAGGTCATTGAATATGAAAGGGAGCGGGTCCCCGAGAACAAAACCAAACCGGCCGCTTCTTTCTGGGGCCTTTTCTCAAGTGAACATGTGGCGGGGACGGAGCTGCTGATCGGTCCCCTTTTCGTGGTGCACGGTGTGGCGGCATTCGATGTGCTGGTGGGACTGGTCCTGGGCAACATTCTTGCCGTGCTCAGCTGGCGCTATCTGACCGTTCCCATCGCCATCAAACACCGGCTCACCCTTTATTTTCACCTGGAAAAGATCGGGGGCAGGAGACTGGTCGTTCTCTACAACCTGGCAAACGGATTGTTGTGGTGTTTCATTGCGGGGGCCATGATTTCCGTTTCGGCTTCCGCGGTGAGTGTGTTCCTGCCCGTCCAGCAGCCCAGTCTCGACGCCATCCTGCCCGAGAGCTTCTCCATGGTCCTCCTGGTCCTCCTGGTGGGCCTGCTCATCTCCGTTATCGCGGCAAGAGGGTACGACGCGGTTTCACGGTTTGCCACCATCGCCGCACCCTGGATGGTGGTCATGTTCATCGCACTTGGCATCTCCACCCTGCCCGACCTGGGGATCCATTCCGCGGGCGAATTCTGGGAGAAGGCCAACGAGGTGATATGGAAAGGCCACAACCAGCCGGGCTTTGTGAAATTCACCTTCTGGCATATCCTGTTTTTCAGCTGGTTTGGCAACATGGCATGGCATATAGGGATGGGAGACCTGACCATTTTCCGCTATGCAAAAAAAGCCTCTTACGGATTTGCCTCCGTATCGGGGATGTTCCTCGGGCATTACATCGCATGGATCTGTGCCGGCATGCTGTATGCCGTTCAGCTTCAGGCCGATCCGTCCAACACAACCGTCACGCCGGGTCCCATGGCCAGCAGCACCATGGGTTTTGCAGGGGTGTTGCTGGTGCTGATCTCCGGCTGGACCACCGCCAATCCCATCATCTACCGGTCGGGCCTGGCTTTCCAGTCGGTTAACAGCAGGTGGTCCAGGTACAGGGTCACCCTCGTGGCCGGAGGAGTGGCCAGTTTCATTGCCATCTTCCCCGGACTTTCCATGCGGTTCCTGGATCTGGCTGCGCTGTACGGCCTCATTCTGATGCCCATGGGGGCGGTCATCTTTGCGGATCATTACCTGATGAAGCCCCTGGGCATGGTTCCGTTTTTTGCCGAAAGGAAGAACATCAGGTTTTACCTTCCGCCGACCATCGCCTGGATCCTCACCCTCGGTTTCTGCCTGGTGCTGAACCTCTATTCCGGGGTGCAGGTGTTCTTCCTCGGACTGCCGGGATGGTTTATGGCGGTTGCACTCTATCTGTTATTCAGCCTCTATTATCAGCGTAAAATCAATCAATCATGAACAAGGTGAACCTACTCCGCGGCGTGGCCGTAGCGGGACTTGCACTGATCTTCGCGGTGAGTGTCCTGTATGCAGCGGGAACCGTCGGGCGGGACCTGTTTCTGTACCTGCTGGTAGCCGGAACGGCGCTCTGGTTTGCGGGGATCCTTCTTGCCAGGCGGACTGGCAGCAGGTCTTCATCTGAAGCCTCACACGAACACCAAAACTGAAGCAGCATGAGACAGACAATCCGTACCATTCTGAAGGGGGCCCTGCCTGCGTTTTTCATGCTTACCCTGATCAGGGGATGTGCATCCGGGGATCCCGAAGCGGGACAGGAGCGCTGGACCACAGTGAAGGCCTGGTCCTGGTATGAGGAAACAGGATGGGTGAGCGGATGCAATTTTCAGCCGAGTACCGCCGTGAACCAGCTGGAGATGTGGCAGGAAGAGACGTTTGATCCGGAGACCATCGACAGGGAGCTGGGATGGGCGGAGGATCTGGGATTCAACATCATGAGGGTATACCTGCACAGTTACGCCTGGAAACAGGATCCGGAAGGATTCAAAGGCCGGGTCGGTCAGTACCTGTCCATCGCAGATAAGCACGGGATGGGGACCATGTTCGTTTTTTTTGATGATTGCTGGAACCCGGTTGCCAGGCCGGGAACCCAGCCGGAGCCGGTTACGGGGGTCCACAATTCGGGGTGGGTCCAGGATCCGAGCTGCGATCTGAGGCAGGACACGGTGGCGCTGTTTGCGTGGCTGGAAACCTATGTAAAGGATATGCTGAACACCTTCGGGACGGACAGGCGCGTGCACATCTGGGATCTGTACAACGAGCCGGGCAACTCCAATCATGGCACCGGATCGCTTCCGCTTCTGAAGAATGTTTTCAGGTGGGCACGTGAGGCGGATCCGGAACAGCCGCTGACAAGCGGGATCTGGAGGCTTGATCTGGATTCCCTGAACATTTTCCAGACACAACATTCGGACATCATCACCTATCACAATTACCTGGACCCCGAAGTGCACGGCACCTGGCTCAAATTATTGAAAACCCACGGACGTCCCATGATCTGCACCGAATACATGGCCAGGCACTTTAACAGCAGGTTCACCAATGTGCTGCCCATGCTCAGGGAAGAGAACGTCGGGGCGATTAACTGGGGACTTGTCTCCGGGAAGACGAACACCATTTATAAATGGAGCACTCCCATGCCCGGGGGAGGAGAGCCCGACATATGGTTCACCGACATCTTCAGAAAAGACGGAACCCCGTTCAGCGAGGATGAGATCGCTGTCATCAGACAGGTGAACGGGATCACCCCCGGGGCGGTGTAATCAAACATATTCCCCATGCCCGGAGGAATCCCGCGAAGATGTATATTTGCTGTATGGGGTTCGATGAAAAAACATTGCTGAACAGGATCAGGGAGGGTGACCGGGAAGGGTTCAGGCTTTTATTCGACCTCTATTATAAAAGACTCTGCCTGTACCTGTCCCACACCCTCGAGGATCCCAATACCGCTGAAGATCTTGTGCAGGAAGTATTCCTCTATCTCTGGAAAAACAGGGGCAGGATCCGGATCACCTCCTCCCTTTCCGGCTATCTGTTCACCTCCGCCCACCACCTTTGTATCGAGCACATCAGGAAGCTCCGGCTGAAAGAATCTTACCGCAGGGAAATGGAAATGAAAATCAGGGAATCCGAGGTTATGTTGAAGCATGCATCGGATTTTTCGTTTGACTCGCTGGATCTGAAAGAGGTCCAGGCAGTTATCGAAAATACAGTTGCCGGACTTCCTGAGAAAACACGGGAAATTTTCCTGATGAGCAGGCGCGAATTCCTGTCCCATGCGGAAATCGCGGTAAAGCTGGATGTTTCGGTTAAGACGGTTGAATATCACATTACCAATGCGTTAAAGAAGCTGAGGACCGCACTGGTTTCCGGCTGAGCAAAATTTTTATTCACCCTCCTTTAGGGATTCTCCCTTTTCATCCGCCATCATTAATAAGTACACCTATGGCTATGATGGATCGGAGCAATATTGAATCTGTAATCTTCAGGTACCTGTCAGGAGATGCATCCCGGGAAGAGAAAGACTTACTGCACAGCTGGCTGAATGATTCTGTTGAAAATGAGAAGGAATTTGCCTTCCTGAAGAAATTGTACGTGGAACTCGAAACCCGGTACGATGATTCCATCGACACCGACGCTGCATTCGGGAGGTTCCGGGAGCGTACCTTTGAGGATAAAAACAGTCCCGGTATAGAGAATAGTCCCGGTAAAGCAAAAATAAGGCGGGTGATCCTGTTCCGCAGGTATGCCGCTGCATTCATGCTGCTGCTGGCCACTGCTGTTTCGGCTTTCCTGGTCGGCAGGCGCGCTCCGGCGGATAGCGGGATGACCGCATTCGAGGTGAGGGTCCCCTTCGGCGGGAAATCCTCTGTCATCCTCCCGGACGGGTCCAGTGTCTGGCTCAATGCCGGGAGTCACCTTACCTACAGACCGGACGCCGGGTCGGGGACAAGGGATGCTTTTCTGGAAGGGGAGGGGCTCTTTACCATTGAAAAGGACAGGCATCCGTTCATCGTGCACACGTCACACCTGGATATCCATGTGACCGGCACCCGGTTCAACGTGAAATCCTATCCGGACGATGAAAGGATTGAGACCACCCTGCTCGAGGGGGAGATCCGCATTGAGGCGGAATCCGAGAGGGCCCCCATTTATATCAGGCCCCATCAGACACTGAGCTACCAGAAAAACCTGAAGGAAGCACGGATCGTTTCGCATAAAGAGGATGTGCAAGAAAAGAAAGAAGCCCCGGCGAGCGCTTCCGCCCACACCATCGAAGTGATCTCGAATGTGGATGTGCAGGAGGCCGTTTCCTGGCAGACAGGCATCATGCATATTGAAGGCGAGGACCTGGAAAGCCTGACCAAAAAACTGGCGAGAAAATACGACGTCAACTTTGTTTTCGAGGACGACCAGCTGAAAACCTATTCCTATTCCGGGACCATCCTGGATTTTCCGCTGGGCCAGGTCCTGGAAGCACTGAAGCTGACATCCCCGGTGGACTACCAGATC
>DSDZ01000419.1 GCA_011048475.1 Bacteroides sp.
GATCCGCATGCTGTTGCGGTTGGCTTTTTCCAGCCGGTCGATCTGCTGTTCCCTGACCTCCACCCGGCTGTTGCTGTTGTTGTTGATGGTCACACTGGCCTGGTCGGCACCGTTTTCAACGGCGTGTTTGACGGCCCATCTGGCCAATTCATATTTTTCGTTTCTGGTCATGATTTTCCTCCTACTGTAAGTTTTTTCACAAGTACGGTGGGAAGGCCCATGGTTACCGGTACCGATTGTCCGCCTTTCCCGCAGGTCCATGTGCCGTTGTCCATTTTGAAATCACCCGCTGCCATGGTGATGTCCGCCAGCGCCTGCGGTCCGTTCCCGATGATATTGATGTCCTTGACGGTGCGGGTGAGTTTCCCCTTTTCGATCAGGGTTCCCGATTTGACGAAAAATGTGAAATCGCCGGCGCCGATGTTCACCTGTCCGTTGCTGAAATTGTCCACATACACCCCGTAATCCACCTGGCTGATGATCTCCTCCTTCGTGTGCGGGCCGTTTTCCATGTAAGTGCAGCGCATCCTGGGGATGGGGATGTTCCTGAAGGATTGCCTCCGGCCGTTCCCCGTGGGTTCCACATTGTAAAAGCGCGAACTGATGCGGTCGTGGATGTAGCTTTCAAGCCTTCCGTCCTTTACCAGGTAAATTTTCTTCACATCGTTCCCTTCGTCATCGATATTGATGGCGCCGCGGTTGTGTTCGATCGTCCCGTCTTCAATGATGTTAATGAAATCAAGGGCAATGCTCTTTCCCATTTTATCGCTGAAGATGGATTCGTTTTTCCGGTTGAAGTCGGCCTCGAAAGCATGTCCCATGGCTTCGTGCAGCAGGATACCCGATCCGCCGGCACCGAGTACCACCGGCATTTCCCCGGCATTCGGACGGGTGGCCCCGAAAAGGATGTTCGTATTGTCAACGGCCTCCCGGGCGATCTCTTCCACCAGGTCCTCTCCAAGCCATTCGAAACCTTTCCGGTAAGAACGGGAACTGGATCCGCTTTCGATCTGTCCGTTCTGTTCCATCACGCAACGGGCCCGGAAACTGGCCAGGGGACGATAGTCATAGGTGAGCCTGCCCTCAGAATTGTAGAACAGCACATAGGCCGTTTCATCCGCCAGCGAAGCGGAGACTTTGGTCACCTTCCCGTCCAGTTCAAAGATCCTGCTGTTGATCTGCTGCAGGTAAGGGACTTTTTCTTCCACGGAAGCATCTTCCCATTTCCTGGAGATCCTGTAATAATCGGCCGGGATCTTTTCAAGGAGTTCGCCCTGTTTGAAGGTAACAGGATCGCCGGCAATGCTCGCCGCAGTTTTTGCCGCATCCAGCATTTCTTCGAGGCTGATATTCTCGGTATAGGCAAAACCGGTCTGGTCCCCCTTCAGCACGCGGACCCCCATTCCGTAATCCACATTTGAGTATGCACGGTTCACGATCCCGTCTTCCAGGGCCAGGGTATTGGCAATCTTGTGCTCGAAAAAAAGATCGGCATAATCCCCTCCCTTTGACATGGCTTCGGAAATCACCTTCTGCAACATTTCCGGGGTGACTTCAAAATGGTCCAAATAACTTTTCACATCCGGTGAGATTTGAATGTTCTGACAGGAGCTTAACAACGGAGGCAGCACCATGGTTCCGGCCACCGCCGCGCTTCCCGCCTTCAGAAAATTGCGTCTGGTAAATATCATCTTCTATATGAATTTAAAGCCCTTAATGTATGCATTCCTTCAGAAATCATCCCATAATTCACCGGATTTATTGGGCTGATTAACTTTTTTTAAGGGAATTCATTAGGTTTATTGCTAATTTAACCTCCTAAATCCAATAAATTAAACCGATATGAAACCGCGTGTAATTTTATTGTCCTGCCTGATCGGTTCAATGATCATTTCAGGATGTGCCAGCGATGAATGGATCACCCTGTTTGACGGAGAGACCTTCGATGGCTGGAGGGCTTCTGAAAATGACGGTTCCTGGAAGATCGAAGACGGAGCACTGGTCACCGCCGGGACCCGCTCGCACCTTTTCTACGAAGGAGATGTGATGAACCACGATTTCAAAAACTTCGAGTTTTCGGCAGATGTGCAAACAACACCCGGATCCAATTCGGGCATTTATTTCCATACGCAATTCCAGGAGGAAGGGTGGCCTGCAAAAGGGTATGAGTGCCAGGTGATCAATACCGCCATTCCCGGTGGAGAAAATAAAATGACGGGCAGTATATATGCTGTCCGGAATACCTGGAAAGCACCGGTACCCGACAACGAATGGTTCAACTACCGGATCATGGTGCAGGGAAAGACCATCCAGACTTTCATCAACGGGGAGCTGGTGGCTGAATACACCGAACCGTCTGAGATCTACAGGATCGAAGGCATGAAAGGAAGGGTGCTCTCCTCGGGAACGTTTGCATTTCAGTGCCATGATCCGGGAAGCGTTGTTTATTACAAAAACATCCGAGTCAAACCATTGCCGGACGATCTGCCATCTGCCGGAACTCCTTTGGAGGATCTGGATTTTGAAAAGAAGCTGATCATGGCGCATACCTATGGTTTTCCCCTGATAGATTTGCACGTACATCTGAAAGGGGGCCTCACCCGGGAAGAAGCATTGGCCCATGCAAGAAAATACGGATTCACCTACGGGCTGGCGGTGAACTGCGGACTGAAAATGGGATTCGAGACCGATGCGGCGCTGAATGAATACCTGGACCTGTACGAACCCACTCCGCTCGCCTGGCATGGCATGCAGGCGGAAGGCCGCGAATGGACGGAAATATTTTCAGCGGAGACAGCTGCCAGGTTTGATTATGTCTTTACCGATGCCATGACCTGGACCAGTGACGATGGCAAACGGATGAGGTTATGGATTCCGGAAGAGACCGAGGTGGGTGATCCCGAAGATTTTATGGAGCAGCTGGTGGAACGGATCGAACAGATCATCAGCACCGAGCCCGTTGATATCTATGTGAATCCCACCTACCTTCCCGATGAGATCAATGACCGGTACGATGAACTCTGGACACCCGAAAGGATGGACAGGGTGATCCGCGTACTCGTGGAAAACCAGGTTGCGCTGGAGATCAACAACCGGAGAGAGATCCCGGGCCCGGCCTTTATCAAACGGGCAAAAGAAGCCGGGGTGAAGTTTACATTCGGGACCAACAATGCGGGGGCTGATGACCTGGGACGGATGGAGTATGCCATTGCCATGATCGCCGAATGCGGCCTGCAACCCGGAGACATGTGGGTGCCTTGATTATGATCGTTTCCTGAGGATCTGAAGGGCGGTCATGTATCCGCTGATGATGGCACCGGAAAAACCGCCGCCGAATTTTCCCCAGGCTGAAGCGATGTGAATATTCCCGGGCAGTTCGGAAAGGTACTCCGAGGATTTGTCCGGGTGCTGTGCAAACCCGTACACCGCCCCTCCGGGATTTAAGGTAAAGCGTTCCACGCTGAGTGAGGTGGCCACTTCCACATGTTCCACCGCATCCCTGAACCCCGGGATAAAGGCTTCGCAGCGGCCGGTGATGATATCTGCCACATCGGCTTTCAGCCGCACGTATTCTTCCCGGAGCATCCCCTGCCAGTCTTCCGGGTAATCCACGCAGCATGCGGCCCCCACACTTTTGCCTTCCGGTGCCAGTCTCGAATCCACCTGGCTGTAGTCCACAAATGTGAATCCCCTGGTGGAAAAATCGCTGTGGTTGTTGGTGACAATGTCAGCCTGTGTGTGCACCGAAGGGTGATAAACGAATGTGGAATAGTGCTTGTTCCCCAGTGTTTTGAGCGGTTTGCTGAATCCGAAGTAGACCGTGAGGAGGGAGGCACCGATGCGGTTCCCGCTGATGGCGCGGGCAAGTCTTTTTCCGTCGGATCCGGGCAGCAGGGATGCTGCCAGGTTGGGCACTGCCGCATTCACGATGATCTGTCCCGCATGATCGGTATGGCTCTCCTTCTGTCTGCCCCTGGCATTTTCATAGGTGACCCCGGAGGGCTGCCCGCCCTGGTATTCGATCCCGGTGACAAGGCTGTTCAGCCTGACGGTTCCATTGTTCTCCTCGATGATCCCCGTCAGCGCATCGGAAAGTTCCTGGGAGCCGCCCCGGATGAAATTGGCCCTGCCTCCGTAATAGCTCCCCTGGGCGGTCAGGTAATAATTCAGCGAGAGGGTATAGGGATCGTCGTGGAAATAGCCCAGGTTCCCAAGCAGCACCAGCTTCAGGTCTTCATCTGTGATGATCTCATCCAGGAAATGACCCACACTTCGACCCGGCTTCCCGCTTTGTTCGGCGATGATCTTTTTGGCATTGAGCACATGGTGGAAATACTGTTCGATGCCTGTTTCCTGGCCGGGAAAATGCTCCGCCAGGATGGACTTCGCTGCTTCCGGGTCGTGGGGGATCACGATGTCCTGTCTCCCGTTGAGAAACCTGTAAAACTCCGGGACCGGGATGAAATCAACCCGGCCGGAGATGCCCAGGTCCCGGAAGATCCTTGTCTTGAGGTCTCCGGGATGGAGACCGTCCATTTCATGGAGCCCCACTTCCATGGTGAAATCCCTGCGCCTGAAAGTAGTTGCGCATCCCCCGGGCCTGTCATGCTGTTCGAGGAGCAGCACCTTTTTTCCCTCCCTGGCCAGTTTTGCCCCGGCCGTCAGCCCTCCCAGTCCGGCCCCGATCACGATGATATCATAGTTTTCTTTCATGGCTCCTTCTTTTTTTCTCCTTCTTCGGGAATGGGATACCTTTTGTATGGTGCGTTCCTGTTGAACAGGTACCTGTATGTAATATAATGTTTCGCTGAAACGCTTCCCACACCCAGGAAGATCTTCCTCATTTTCGGATTGAAATCGCCCACCCAGGAAAATTCGATCTCGGTGGAGTGCGGCTTCCGTTTCATGGCATCGGCCACGTGGAGGATGATTCCCGCTTCGACCCCGAGGCCCTGGAAACGGGGGATCACTCCCATCAGCACTCCCCTGGCCCGGGTCATGGTCTTCCGCTGTCTGAGGTACAGGAATTTCAGCATGGCGGGCAGGTTCAGTCTCCCGTTGAGGTGCTTCAGGATCAGGTTCACATCGGGATACATCAGGTAAATGGCAATGGGTTCCCCCTGGTGGTAGGCCAGCCAGATGAACTCCTCGTCGATGATCGCCCGGGCCTTCTTCAGGGTTTTCCTGATGTATTCAGGTTCAAGGGGCTCAAAATTCTCCTTGAAGGTGGCCCACGCCACATTGAATACCGCTGCGAAGTCCCGGACGTATTGGTCCATCTTTTTCCATTCGAAATGCCGGAATTCGTATTCGGGTTTCTGTGCAACCCACCGGGCTATTTTTTCGAACCTGGGAGGCAGATCCTTTTTCACGTCCAGGTGGAAACCTTCCTGCCGGTAATAGGTTCTAAAACCGTACGATTCGAAGAGCTCCCGGTAATAGAGAGGATTGTAGGCGATCTCATACGAGGGATGGGTAAAACCTTCCACGAGCAATCCCCAGTACTTGTCCGTTTCACCAAAGTTAATCGGTCCGTCCATGGCTTCCATCCCCTTTTCCTGCAGCCATTGTTTTGCGGTATCGAACAGGAGGTGTGCCGTACCCAGGTCATTGATGCATTCAAAAAAACCGATGCCCCCTGTGGGCTGGTCATATCCGTATGCCGTATTGCGGTCAATGAATGCCGCAATCCTTCCGGTAAGCCGGCCCGTGTCGTCATGCATGATCCACCGCACAGCCTCGCCGTGGGCGAAATAGACATTCTGCTCCGGGTCGAAAACGGATTCGATCTCTTTGTCCAGCGGACAGACCCAGGTGGGATCGTCGCGATAGAGAATTTTGGGAACCTCGAGAAAGGCCTTCCTGCTTTTCTTATCCGTTACCCGGGTGATCTTCATGTGGATAGTTTGCGGTTCTGTGGTCAGGATTGCCGGCGGTAGATGGAATCCAGCAATTCTTTGTATTTCTCTTCCAGCACTTTCCGTTTCAGTTTCAGGCTGGCCGACAGCTCGCCTGACTGGGGCGACCATTCGTCGGGCACAAGGCGGATGCGCTGGATCCGCTCGGGGACGGCGAGGGTCCGGTTGATTTTTGAAATCTCATCCTGGTAGACTGAGATCACCTGGGGAAGACAGACCAGCTGATCGGGTTCGACGGGGACCGGGATCTCCCTTGACTGGCACCAGTCCTTCAGAAATTTGAAATTGGGGACCAGCAGGGCGCTGGCAAATTTCTGGTGTTCGCCCACCACCATGACCTGATCCACAAACAGGGACTCCTTGATCCGGTTTTCCAGGAGCTGGGGTGCGATGAACTTCCCGCTGGAAAGCTTGAAGATCTCTTTTTTCCGGTCGGTCACATGCAGGAAGGTCCCCTTCTCCAGATGCCCCACGTCCCCCGTGTGGAACCATCCATCTTCATCCATCACACTTTTTGTGAGGGCATCATCCTTGTAGTATCCAAGCATCACGTTGTGCCCCCGGCAACAGATCTCCCCGTCCTCCATGATCTTCAGTTCCACCCCGTTGATCAGTGCTCCCACCGTTCCCAGCTTGCAGAGCGGAGGCTCCTGCCGGTTGATGGTGATGATGGGAGAGGTCTCGGTCAGGCCGTACATGTTCAGGATCTTCAGTCCGCTGGCCCAGAAGATCCTTTCAAGCCTGGGCTGGAGGCTTGCACCTCCGCAGCCCACGATACGCGCTTCTCCTCCCAGGGCCTCCCTCCATTTGGAAAAGATCAGCCTGTCGGCCAGTTTCAGTTTCCTGTAATAGAACCAGCTCTTCTCCCCGAAGGGGGCATACCGCAGCCCCAGACCAACTGCCCAGAAGAAGATCCTTTTCTTCATTCCCTGCAGGCTCCTTCCCCGTGCGATCACATTGTCATAGATCTTTTCCAGGATCCTGGGAACCGCGTCGAATCCGGTGGCGCGGATCTCCTTCAGGTTCTCGGCGATGGTTCCCATGCTTTCGGCATAATAGATACAGGCTCCGGAATACTGTGTCTGGTAGTTCCCCATTCGTCCGCCCACATGGCACAACGGGAGGATGCTCAGGTAGCGGTCCTCCGGCGTGAGCCGGAAGACTCCGGCGGCTGCCAGGAAGTTCCCGACCAGGTTGCGGTGGGAGAGCATCACCCCCTTGGCTGTACCGGTGGTTCCCGATGTGTAGATCAGCGAGGCAAAATCATCGGGCAGGATCTCCTTTTTAATGGATTCAAGCTTCTTCCTGGTGCCTGAACCGCTCTTTTTTCCCAGGTCCAGCACCTCTGTCCAGCATGCTGCACCTTCCACCTGGTTGAATGTGTAGAAATATTCCACCGCAGGTACGCTTTTGAATGCCGGAAGCACCGTCTCGTAGAGCCTTTTGTCGGCAACGATCACCATCTTCGCATCCGAATGTTCCAGGATGAACCTGTATTCGTAGAGGTTCAGGGAAGTGTACACCGGGACATGGACCACACCGGCCATGGCCATCCCCAGGTCCACAAAATTCCACTGGGGACGGTTGTTGGTAATGGTGACGATCTTGTCGCCTTTCTCAAAACCGAGCTCCAGCAGTCCCCACGCAAACTGGTGGGCTGTTTCGTGGTACTCCTCGGAAGTATAATGGATCCATTTCCCGCCGGTTTTCTCGGCAAGGACACGGCGGCCTCGAAACTCGCTGAGGTAGCGGTCGAGCAGATCGAAAGTGCGTTCTGGGGTCATGGTGGCAGTGGTTAAGGATTTCTGCAATTTACATATTCTGCCCAATCCGGCAGATAAAAACGGTCAGAAATAACCGGATCCGTCCCAGCAATGGGTACAGAGCTTTTCCTTGGGCAGCCCGATGGCTTCCACCAGATCGCCCAGGTCCTGGTACAAGAGGGAGTCGATCCCCAGGTTCCGGGCGATTTGTTCCACCATGGCCCGGTACCTGTCTGAGGCCGGATCGGCATACTCTTCCAGGTTTTTCTCCTCCCCTTCAAGCTGTTTGATGGCTTTTCTGGTAGCCAGCTCCAGGGTGGAATTGGACTGGGAGAAATTGAGGAAGATACATGGAAAGGTAAGCGGGGGACAGGCGATCCGCATGTGTACTTCCTTTGCTCCTGCATGCCTGAGATCCACGGTGTTGTCTTTCAGCTGGGTTCCCCTGACGATGGAGTCGTCGCAGAATACGATCCGCTTTCCCCCGATCAGCTGCCGGTTGGGGATCAGCTTCATTTTCGCAACCAGGTCCCTCATCTCCTGGAGATGCGGCATGAAGCTCCTGGGCCAGGTGGGGGTATATTTGATATATGCCCTCCGGTAGGGCAGTCCGTTGGCATTGGAATATCCGATGGCGTGTCCCACCCCTGAGTCGGGGATCCCGCAGACGAAATCGGCTTCCACACTGTCTCTCCCGGCCAGCGCAGCCCCGCAGCGATAACGGACATCTTCCACATTGATCCCTTCATAGTAGGAAGGAGGGTATCCGAAATAAACCCAGAGAAAGGCGCAGATCTGCATTTGTTTACCGGCAGGTTTCAGAATGTTGTATCCGTCGGCCGTGATCTCAACGATCTCGCCGGGACCAAGGTAATATTCCACCTCGTATCCGGTGTTGGGAAAGGAAGAAGTCTCCGATGCCACAGCATAAGCACCCTCCTTTTTCCCGATGACCACCGGGGTCCTTCCCAGCCTGTCCCTGGCAGCGATGAGCCGGCTGGAAGTGAGGATCAGCATGCTGCACGAGCCCTGCACCCGGTCATACACATTTTCGATACCCGGTATGAATCCGTCAGCCTCGCAGATCAGGTTGGCCACCACCTCGGTGGGATTCACGTTTCCCTCGAAGTTCTCCGTAAAATGCTTTTTCTGCTTCAGGAAATATTTTTCCAGGTCCGCAAGGTTGACAATGCGGCTTACCGAAGCAATGGCGAACCTCCCCATGTGCGCGTTGAAAAGGATCGGCTGCGGATCGGTGTCACTGATGATCCCCATCCCGCTGTTGCCCCTGAACTGGTCCAGGTCCGCTTCGAATTTGCTTCTGAAATAACCGTTCTCAAGGCTGTGGATGGATCTCCTGAACCCTTCCCTGTCGTTGTAGAAGACAAGCCCGGCTCTCTTGGTGCCCAGGTGGGAGTGGTAGTCGGTTCCGTAATACACATCGTAAAGAACGTTTTTACCGGCAATTGCACCAAAAAAGCCACTCATGGATAATGGATTGTGATTTTGATATCAGCGGCTTAAAACTATAAATTATTGTCAAGACCCGTTCACAGGAATGTCATGATTTTGGACATGGGAATGCAGTTTGGAATGAATCCATCAAAAAACAGTTATCTTTGTGCGCCACAGGCGGCTTTTAAATGCTCGGATGCAGAATTCGCGCAAACAATAGGTTCTCTTGCGTGTCTAACGTAAATAAAACTTCCGGATATGGCCAATAAGAAGACAATGTTGATGATCCTGGATGGCTGGGGGATCGGGAAAGGTGACCGGTCCGACGTGATCAGCCAGGTACCCACTCCGAACATGGACCATCTCAGTACGGAATACCCTTTTTCCCGACTTTTTGCGTCGGGTGAAAATGTGGGGCTGCCCGACGGACAGATGGGAAATTCTGAAGTGGGGCACCTGAATATCGGTGCAGGACGCATCGTTTACCAGGATTTGGTGAAGATCAACATGGCCATCAGGGACAACTCGATCACGGAGAACAAAGTGCTGGTGGACGCCCTTTCCTATGCAAGGGACCAGAACAAGCAGGTACATTTGATGGGCCTGCTGTCCGACGGCGGGGTGCATTCCATGGACAGGCACCTGTACAAGCTATGTGACATGACGGGCGACTACGGGATTTCCCGGGTGTTCATTCATGGTTTCGGAGACGGGCGCGATACGGATCCGCACAGCGGAAAGGGATATATGCAACAGCTGCTGGATCACCTGAAGTCCTCCAACGGGGAGGTCGCCTCTTTTGTGGGCCGTTATTACGCCATGGACAGGGATAAACGGTGGGAACGCATCAAAGAAGCATACGATTTGATCGTCCATGGAAAAGGGAAGGCGACGGGGGACATGGTATCCGCCATCCAGGAGTCTTATGACGAGGGGGTGACCGATGAATTCGTTAAGCCCATCGTAAAGGTGGATGAGAACCAGGTTCCGGTGGGAACGATCGGTGAGGGAGATGTGGTGATCTTTTTCAATTTCAGGAACGATCGTGCACGGGAACTGACCATCGCCCTTACCCAGAAGGACATGCCCGAATACGAGATGAAGACCATCCCCCTTCATTACTGCACCATGACCCCGTACGATGTCACCTTTAAGGGAATGCATGTGATTTTTGAAAAGGAGAACGTGACCAACACCATGGGTGAGGTGGTGGCATCGGCCGGTCTCAGCCAGCTGCGGATCGCCGAAACCGAGAAGTATGCACATGTGACCTTCTTCTTCTCCGGTGGCAGGGAAGCGGAATTTGAGAATGAGGACAGGATCCTGATCCCGTCACCCAAGGTGCCCACCTATGAC
>DSDZ01000421.1 GCA_011048475.1 Bacteroides sp.
CCTCAAATCAGCGGCCCTGAAAAAAATCAACGGCGCCATGGTATACCAGATCATCCTGCCGGAACTGATGCATTACCTGTGGCTGGCCCTGATATCCACTGTGATCTCCATTCCGGCAGCACTGTTTCTGATGGAACGCTGGTTACGCAATTATGTCTACCGGATCGATATCCCGGTCTGGATATTCATTTTATGTGCAGGGGTTTTAATCATATTCAGCTGGTTCGCAGTGTTTTATCATACATGGCGCCTGGCACGGATCAATCCCGTGGAGTTTATCAGGGACAATTGACATGGAAAAGGTCTTCCACTACAGGAACCACATCCAGGATATTTCCAGGATCAGCGACGATTTGGGCGCTCTGGCAAAGGAATGGGCCATTCCCGTCTCAGAGCTCCGGCAGGTGACGGTCATCGTGGAAGAGTTGATCTCGAACATCATCCGGTTTGCTTTCCAGGACGCTGATCCACACCTCATCCGGGTGATGGTGGGAAAAGAGGACCGCCTGCTGATCATCAGGATCACAGACGACGGGATCCCCTTCAATCCCATGGAGTACCATCCCCCGCCCATCACCGATCCGGCTTCCGTGGAAGCCGGCGGAATGGGGATCGTCCTGGTTCGTACCTTTTCGGATTCCATCGACTACAAGAGAATCGATCACGAAAACCGGCTAACAGTCATTAAAACCATAAAAAGCAAGCATTAATTCATTCGGTTTTTCAAATTCTTTTGTTACTTTCGGAACGTTCCTCTGAAAGCTCATTTCTATAAGATTTCATCATGAAAAGCGATCAATTCTCACCCTGGCAGCTCTGGTCACTTGTGATCCTCCGGGTTGCCATCGGATGGCATTTCCTTTACGAAGGGATCAGCAAGCTGCTGAATCCGGACTGGTCCTCCCTCGGATACCTCATGGACTCTGAAGGATGGCTCGAGGGGATTTTCCTGTCCATGGCCGGGAATTCCGCATTGCTCAACGTTATCGATTTTTTGAACATGTGGGGACTGATCCTTATCGGTGCAGGACTGATCCTGGGAATGTTTACCCGGCCTGCCGCCATCGCGGGTATGGTGCTGCTGGCATTCTATTACCTGTCACATCCTCCCCTGATCGGGGCCACATATGTGATCCCCAGCGAGGGGAATTATCTGTGGGTCAATAAAAACCTCATCGAATTACTCACACTCTGGGTGATCCTCCTGTTTCCCACGTGGAATACAGTGGGCATCGACCGGTTCATCTTTAAAAAATACAGGATCTGATCATATGAGCGAACAAAATCAAACCGGGAAGGAGAACGGCATGAACAGGCGCGACCTGCTGAAAGGCTTCGCCACGCTTCCCGTTATCGGTGCATTTGCTTACGGAGCCTGGAGGAAGAGAAGGCAGGACCATCTCAGGAGCCACAGGCTGGCCAGGGAACTGAACATGAGCACGGGTGATCTGGAATATACCAGGTATGCACACGACGGAGACGTGATCAGACTGGGCATCATCGGTTATGGGATCAGAGGGACACAGCTGATGAAAGCGGCCGGTTTCGTGCAGCCGGAAACGATCCTTGAATGGAAAGATGCCGCCGCAAAAGATTCCAGGGATCACAGGTACGAGGATTTTCTCGGGCAGGATGACCTGAATGTGGTGGTCAACGGCGTGTGTGACCTGTTTGATGTCCACGCGGAACGGGCCCTCGCTGCCGCCTCCAATGTGGGGAGGGAAGGTCCGGACGGTACCATGGAAAAACCGGCAAAAAGATACAGGAACTACCGGGAGCTGCTGGCGGCAAAAGATATTGATGCTGTGATCATCGCCACTCCCGACCACTGGCATGCCCGGATGGCCATCGATGCCGCCCGTGCAGGTAAGCATATCTATGTGGAGAAAGGTCTGGCCCGCAGGGTGGAAGAGGTTTTTGCCATCAGGGATGCAGTCAGGGAAAGCAATGTCATCTTCCAGCTGGGTCACCAGGGAAGACAGACTGAGAGCTATATCAAGGCAAGGGAAGCGGTGGAGAAGAACCTGCTGGGACCCATCAATCTGATCGAAGTGTGCACCAACCGCAACACCCCTAACGGAGCATGGGTGTACGATATCCACCCGGATGCGAACAGCCGGAGTGTTGACTGGAACCAGTTCGAGGAACCCTGCGAAGTGAAGCATCCTTTCAGCGCCGAGCGATTCTTCCGCTGGCGGTGCTGGTGGGACTATGGGACCGGTCTTTCCGGGGACCTCCTCACCCACGAATATGATGCCATCAACCAGATCCTTGGAATGGGAATCCCGGAATCGGCTGTATCCTCGGGAGGGGTATATTTCTATGAACGGCCTGAACATTACGTGAACGAGGTGAGGGAAGTCCCGGATGTCTGGAACGCAACGTTTGAATACCCCCGGCTGAACTTATCCCTGCTGTACAGTGCAACCCTGGCCAATAACAGGGACCGGGGAAAAGTGATCATGGGCCACGATGCCTCCATGGAACTGGGCAACAGCATCCGCATCTACGCCTGCCAGGAAAGCACCAGGTACAAAGAACAGATCGCAAACGGACTGATCCGGACAGACCTGCCTATTTACACCTACATTCCGGGACGCAAAAATGTGGATGCCGTGACCACCCCCACCGAGCAGTACTTCGCCGACCGGGGATTGTTGTACACTTACCGGGGCGGCCGGAGGATGGACACCACCCACCTCCACATCGCGGAGTGGCTGGAAGGCATCAGGCAGGGAAAGCAACCCAGCTGCAACATTGACCAGGCTTTTGAGGAGGGGATCACGGCTGCCATGGCCACCATTGCATATCGTGAGGACCGAAAGGTCTTCTGGGACAGCGAGAAACAGCAGGTCGTGTAAAACGGCACTGCAGTCCGCTCTCGGACAGGATCATTGACCGGTTTCCTGTAACCGGCCTTCACGGTACAATTCCCACAGGGAATGGATTTCCGTATAGATCTGCAGTTCCGTACACCTGTAATCGCACCGGATCCGCTCATTCAGAAACAGCAGGAATCCGTCCAGCTCTTCTCCGGCAAGGCCCGTGACTGATGAAATATTTGACCGGCTGACAATCTCTTCAAAAGCATCCTGCTCCTCCGCGTTTCGCTCCATCATGAACAGTTTCCTGGCCGAGCGCTGTTTCCTGCTCAGGTTGTGGTAAAAGAAAGAGACCGGTGAGGTGAGAAGGAAGCCCACACTTTTGATTTTTTCCTCATCCATGTCGTAGGGAATGTAATCGGGATCCTGTCGTGGAAGCCCGAGTTTAGCACCCAGGGAGGTGACAGGCGGCTGGTTGATCACCGCTTTCCTGAAATCCTCGTAGCTGTTTCCCCAGCTGAAGATCCGCGCTTCGGGGATTGGATGATGCATTTCTTTCAACCTGATGAACCTTCTGGTCATGAACGAAGCGACGGGCAGCAGGGTATCCCTGTAGGTGATATTACTGAAGAACAGGGTATCCGGCATCGTTACGGGCAACCTGAATATCCCCAAAGTATCGGTCACATCGCCTGTCATTGCATTGATGTTGATCACATGTGTGGCCGGAACCGGTCTGTACATGCCATCGTACACAAAACCGGTGAGCATGAAAACAGAATCCCCGGCCTGACCCGCAAGGCCGCACTGTGCAGCGATCACCAACACGCCGGTCACCATGAAGCCCCGGAGGCACATGGGATTAAATGTATTCAATATATTCCGATTTCATCCTGTTTTAACAAACCTTAACCCTCCGGAAAGTACCCCGGGACTATTGAACCAATTTATGGGATGCTTGTTAAAAGCATACTGGTTTGAATACACAGACCTCAAACCGAAGGAACCATGCTGAAAATTGTACTGCTGGACGGGGGCACCATAGGAAAGGTAAATAACTTCAAGCTGATTGCAAAGCTCGGGGATCTTGAAATCTTTGATGCCACCGAACCGGACCAGGTGGTGGAGCGTTGCAGCGGAAAGGATGTGGTCATCGTGAACAAGGTGGAGATGGATGCACGGGTGATGAAACAGCTTCCTGACCTGAGGCTCATCTGCGTGGCTGCCACGGGAGTGAACAATGTGGACCTGAACTTTGCAAAGAACAACGGGATCGAGGTTAAAAACGTGTCAGGGTACTCCACAGATTCGGTGGCACAGCTCACATTCACCATGCTGTTATACCTGGTAAACAAGCCATACTACTACGATCATTACGTAAAAAGCGGTGCCTATTCCAGAAGCGGATCCTTCACACATCACGGGGAACCTTACTGGGAACTGAAAGGAAAGCGGATGGGCATCATCGGACTGGGAACCATCGGCCGGCAGGTGGCACGCATCGCGGAGTCCTTCGGCATGGAGGTGGTGTTTTACTCCACCACCGGGCGCAACAACCACATCAGCTATAAACGATTTGACCTGGATGACCTGCTGAAGAGCTCGGATGTGGTGGCCATCCATGCTCCGCTGAACAACAGCACCAGGGACCTGATTACCTATGAAAAGATAAAGTTGATGCGTCCCTGTGCCATTCTACTCAATCTGGGACGGGGAGGGATCATCAATGAAAAAGACCTGGCAAAGGCATTGAATGATAATTTGATCGGTGCCGCGGGACTGGATGTACTGGAGCACGAGCCCATCAAACCTGACAGTCCCCTGCTCAAACTGTATGACAGGGAGAAGATCCTGATCACTCCCCACATGGCCTGGGCTTCCAGGGAATCACGGGAACTGCTCGTGGAAAAAATAGCCAGGAATATCGAAATGTTCCAGCGTGATCTCACCAACTGATCACACCGAAATCCCCGCCTCCTTCATATTGATGGTTCATATCATTTTATAAAAACAGCTTGAATCGTATTCTGATATTTGCTACCTTTTAATCGTTGCAAACCATCCATCAATCAGCGATGGAACACAGAAAAGGAAACGGAAGTCCGGATCATTTTACGGGACACCTGGTGAACCTGCAGAAACAGCTGTTTCTATATGCCCTGCAGTTGACTGAAAACCAGGATGATGCCATGGATCTCGTGCAGGAGACCAGCTACAAAGCCCTTAAGAACAGGAGAAAACTGCTTCGCGACGATCATATCAGGGCATGGCTCTACACCATCCTGAAGAATACATACATCAATTATCTGAGAAGCAGCCACTACAGGCAACAGGTGAGTGACACGGACGACCTGAACCAGATTCAGTTTACCCAGGCCGCTCCCGATGAAACACCGGACGAACAATTGATAAGAAAGGAACTACACGAGATCATCAATCTTCTGCCTGGTGTCTACGAGAAGCCCATCCGGATGTTTCTGACGGGATATTCCTACAAGGAGATCTCCGCACAGATGAACATCCCTATCGGGACCGTAAAAAGCAGGATCCATCTGGGCAAGAAACAGATCCGGAGCTATTACTCTGCCTGATCACACCAGGTCGCAGGCGTCAGCCGGCATCCAGTGTTTCTCCTTTCCCTCCCATTTAATGTTGCATCCGATGGGATTGGTGACCGGTACGGAGACCCCCCTTCCCGCGGTCGCCTCCTCCAGCGCACGGTCAAGATCATTCACGGTGATGCGTTCCGGATCCCTGGGCTGATCCACCCCCCTTCCCGTATAGATGAGCTTTCGTTCCCCGTCAAACAGGTAAAAGTGAGGAGTACGCAGTGCACCGTAAGCCCTGGCCACTTCCTGGTTTTCATCATGCAGGTAAATCCATGGGAACTGATGCTCCTGCATCCGCTTCACCATATGCTCAAATCCGTCCACCTCATATGTACGCGCGCTGTTGGAATTGATTGCAACAAACCGGACATTCCTGCCTGCAAATTTCTCAGCTGTCTGTCTGGTGATTTCATCGGAACCCAGTACATAAGGACAATGGTTGCAGGTAAAGAAAACCACCAGGAACTCTTCCCTGAAATCAGACAGTGCATATGTGTTCCCGTCTGTGGCAGGTAATCTGAAATCGGGTGCCGGAGCACCTGTCTGCAGTGTATATGGCATGGTTTAACAGTTTATGTGTGCATGCAAATGTTTAATAATCTCCATATGTAGAATACAAATAATGACCGGAATTGTTTGATGAAAAAAACGGTCTGATCAAACAAATCAGCACCGGGGGTGTTTTACAGTCAATGAGAAGATATGCCGTTGTGTTTGCGCTGGCTGTGTTTTTCACAGTTGCTGTTGTCGCTCAGGAGGTTACAGAGATCGGAAGGGAAGAACTACTCTCCCTGACGCATCGCACCGATGACACAACCTACGTGATCAATTTCTGGGCTACCTGGTGCTCTCCCTGTGTGAAAGAGATCGGCTACTTCGAGGATCTCCACAGTGAACAGGCATCATCGGGGGTCAGGGTCATCCTGGTGAGCCTGGATTTTCCGAACCAGATTGAAAGCAGGGTCATCCCTTTCCTCCAGGAGAAAAACATTACGGCACCTGTCATGTTGATGACTGATCTCCGGTACAATGAATGGATCGACCGGGTGGACCCGGGATGGTCTGGAGCCATCCCCGCCACCCTGATATACAAAAACGAACACCGGGTGTTCCTGGAGAAAGAACTGACCCATGAGGAACTGCTTGAACAAGTAATTCTAATCCGTAACTGACATGAAAAAGACCATTTTGACATTTTCGCTTTTCTTTGCAGCCATTGTGATGCTGGGTGCCGGTCTCGAACCGGGCGACAACGCGGTTGATTTTACACTCAGGAATGTGGACGGTTCGACCGTTTCACTCTCCGACTACAGCGACCAGAAAGGTGTGATTGTTGTATTTACATGTAATCCCTGTCCATTTGCGAAAGCATATGAACAACGAATCATACAACTGCATCATAAATTCGGTCCGGAAGGATATCCGGTGGTGGCCATCAATCCCAACGATGACCAGGTATCGCCGGAGGACACTTTCGATAAAATGAAAGCCCGTTCCGCAGAGAGGGATTTTCCGTTCCCGTACCTGAAAGATGAAACCCAGGAGGTGTACAAGGCATACGGCGCTACCCGTACTCCCCATATCTATCTGCTTGAGAACAGGAACGGTAAATTTAAAGTGGCATATGTAGGTGCCATCGATGACAATGCCATGGATGCCACAGCCGTGACCGCGCGATACCTTGAAAACGCCATCGGTGCCCTCATGGCAGGCAATGCGCCTGATCCTGCCACCACCAAGGCAGTGGGCTGCACCATCAAGACCAGGGATTAACCGGGCGATTATTGAAAAAAAATGCATCTTTACAGATCCTAACCAAATCTTTGAGAGATGCATTTTGACATTTTGGAAGTGGTGGCCGCTTTCATGGTGCTTTTTGCCATCATCGATATTTTCGGTTCAATCCCCGTAATCCTGGACATCAAAGCCAAATCCCCCTCATTCTACCCGGCAAAATCAACCCTGGTTGCTTTCGGTATCATGCTCCTTTTCCTGTTTATCGGAGAACCGCTGCTGGGAATCTTCGGGGTCGATATCTCATCATTTGCCATTGCCGGCTCATTCATCCTCCTGCTCATGGGCCTCGAAATGGTCCTCGGAATCGAATTCTTCAAGCACGACAGCGAAGGGGGCGGGGCCATTGTGCCCATCGCATTCCCGCTCATTGCCGGAGCAGGGTCCATCACCACACTTCTCTCTCTGAGAGCAGAATATCACTCAATAAATATTTTGATTGCCCTTTCCTTGAATATGATTATTGTGTATCTTGTACTCCGGTTGACGACATTTTTCGAGAAGCTTTTGGGACCAAGTGGATTGCACATCCTTAAGAAGTTTTTCGGAATTATATTGCTGGCCATCGCCATCAAACTTTTCATGTCGAATACTGGTATTGTAATTGATAATAAGATGTAGATGAGAGGGATAGCAGGGATCATAAGCATCTTAATACTCCTGTCCGGGTGTGCATCTGACGATCAATCCTGGCTGTCTATTTACAATGCGACCGGGGTACCGATCTATACCCTTCCATATACTTCCGAATATACAGAGGGATCATGGATCCAGCCGGGTGTCGCTGGAGATTTCTATTGCATTGACAATGATTACCTGGACGGGTACACCTATTTTTCATTCTATTACGACAGCCTGATCGTCTACCTTGACGGATATGACGGGGATCCCATCAAGTTTTACCAGGACGGCAGCACCGTGAATTATGATGCCACGCTCAATCCTTTCACCAATCCTGAAGTCTGGGAAAAAAGGGAATTTAACCGCCATCTGCCGGGATCTGCGATTCAAACGCTGGAGGAGAAACGCATTCACGAGCACTACTTCTCCATCAATTCAGCGAGCATAAAATCGATCTGCGACACGACCCGGATGAACTTAAATCCTGCTTCTTAAGGCTTCGGTCATCTGTTCATTCGTGAGTGTGACCGGGTGGAACTTGTGAGAGGTCTGCTCGATGACCTTCGGGATGTACTCCTCCCTGAACCCATATTCGGAAAGACGGGGAATCTCGAGCAGACTGGTCATATGGATCAATTTCTCCTTGAAGGCATTCAGGTACTCTTTTTCCTGCTTGTATTTGAAATCAGAAAACACCTTGCTCACGATGATCAGTTTCCGGATGGCAGGATGATCGGGCTGGTCGATCAGGTTATCAATGGTAAAGGCAAACACCTGTGCCATCAGAGAACCGCACACCACCCCGTGCGGGATGTCGAACAATCCCCCCAGCGGGGAGGCGAAACCATGCACCAGTCCCAGTCCCGCATGAGCCAGCGTAATCCCCGAGAACATCGCCGCCAGGGCCATGCCGGACCTGGCCTCCAGGTTATTTTCCCCCTCCAGGAACGCACGCAGCAGGTACTTCTTGATGTGTTTCAATCCCTGCAGTGCAAGGGCGTCCGTAATTGGATTGGCCTGTTTGGAGATATAGGATTCAAGCAACTGGGTAAATGCATCCATCCCGCTTGTGGCGGTAAGTCGCGCCGGACAGGAAAGCATCATTTCAGGATCAATGATGGCCAGTTCCGGAATGAAATTGTTGTGCCGCAGGGACTTTTTATAGCCCTGTTCACCCACTTCGCTGATCACCGCGTTTTTGGTCATTTCGCTCCCCGTTCCGGAAGTGGTTGGCATGGCGATGAACGGGATTTTGACACCCGGATGTTCCCTGTCCCCCACCCCCTCCAGGTAATCCTTTGTGCTTCCTTCCACGGGGATCATTGCCGACACCGCTTTTCCGGCATCCATCACACTGCCTCCGCCCACTGCAACCACCACCTGGATCTCCGCACCACGGTACCTCGCCGCGATCTCATCGATCATGGAGGGTGACGGCTCATGAGAAATAACCTCCTGGCTGACCTGCAGGCCCGCCTGCCCGAGACTGGAGATGATCTCGTCGCCGTGACCTGAATTATGAATTGAGGATGAACCGGTAAGCAGAAGTACACGGTTGCCCCGGGATGCTGCAGCCGCCGTTAATTCACTTCTCTTCCCCCTGCCAAAGATGATTTCAGGTAAAGCGGAAAACTGAAATGAACTGATCATGGTCTCAATGTTTATGTAAATATAAGAAAAGTCAAATAAGTCGGCCGTTTTCCCGCTGCGGCGCCGCACACATGCTTCCGTTTCGATCAGCATGTCTTATTTTATGGCCACACCGCTTAAAACAATTGCCTAAGCTATGTAAATGTGGCTGATTTTACAACCGGTCCCGGCCCTCAATCCATATTCCCCATACACATTTGGTCCTTTTTGGTTTTTTTATATATTTCCATCATAATCAATACACATTCAACATGGTCTTAAAAAACGATTTGAACAGAATCATTACAGTTTTTGCCGTGATTACAATCATTGGCATACTGTTTTCGGGTCCGGTCGGAGTGTTAATCACATCATTGCTGCAACCACAACCCGCCTGGGAAAGTGTGGATGTGTTCATAGAAAATTATCATCCACTGCAGGGGCTGCCGTTTATATTCGGATTTATCATGATAATTGGATTCGTTGGTTTTATTTCGGCATCAGCACATTTTGCTGAAACGGCACTGGAAAAAACATACGGCAATATGTCATTAATCTTTGCAGCTGTTTATGCCGGGATCATTGGCACCAACTATATGATTCAGATGGCATGTGTACCCAACCTTTTCCATGTCAATAAAGAAATGACCGGCATATTGACCATGGCAAACCCAGCCTCAGTAACCTGGCTTTTAGAAATGTTCGGATATGCGTTCCTGGGAATATCGCTCTGGCTGATGGTCCCGGTCATTAAAGGGGGAAAACGTATGATCTATATCAAATATTTATTGATAATCAATGGTGTAGCGAGCATTCTGGGAGCAATCATTACTGCGATCAATATCCCGTGGGTTTTAAGTGTATCCGGTATAATATCCTATATAGCATGGAATGCCCTTATAATTGCTGTGATGATCCTTGTATACCTTGAATACAGAGGAGACA